>JAKBAP010000062.1 GCA_021808995.1 Planctomycetota bacterium
AAAGCGGGTCTCTTGCAGGGTCACGCCAATCCGCTCACGGATCGCGCGGTCGTCTCGACTCCACGAGCGACCGAGCACCTCGACCTCGCCCGAGCTTGGATGGTTCAGGCCCTCGAGGATCTCGACCGTCGTGGTCTTGCCCGCGCCATTCGGACCCAGGAGCCCAAAACACTCGCCGCGACCGATCTCCAGATCGATCCCGTTGACCGCGTGGACGGGACCCGATCGACCGGGATACTCCTTGCGAAGATTCTTGACCCGGATCGCGAAATCGGACATGCCTGGCGGGCTCCCTGGATCAGGCTCGGGGACCGTTCCCGAGCCCATTAGATGATGGTTCCGTCGCCGACCACGGTCAACTTGGGGATGACGACCACCCCGTCGCGAATCACATGCGAGGGATGCTCCTCGGAATCGACCAGGCCGGGCTTGTTCACGATCCGGACGTCCCGCCCGATCCGAGCGTTCTTGTCGATGATCGCCCGCTCCACGACCGAGTTCGCCCCGATGCCAAACGGAGGACGGCCCATGCGACGATTCTCGAGCAACTGGGTCTCGTACTCAGGGAGGTCGATCCCCATGATGTAGGTGTCGCGGATCGTCACGTTCTCGCCAATCGTGGCGCGGACGCCGATGACCGAGTTTTCGATCACCGTCCCTCGGCCGATCACGCAGCCGTCGCAAATCAGGCTATCGCGCACCGTCGCCCCGGCGATCCGCGAACATTGCAGGAACCGCGGACGCGTATAGACCGGGCCCTCCTCGCTCACGAAATCAAACGGCGGATTCTCGCGCGTGAGGTCGATATTCGCCTGGTGAAACGCCCCCACCGTGCCGATGTCTTCCCAGTAGCCGTCAAATAAATGTGTCTGCACCCGATGCTGATGGATCGTCTTGGGCAGGAGCTCATGCCCGAAATCGGTGGCCTTGCTGTCTCGCAAAAGGTCGACCAGGAGCGCCCGGTTAAAGAGATAAATGCCCATGCTCGCCAGATAGGGCCGCCCCTGGGCCTTCACCCCCATCCGTTCCAGCCAGTCGGGGTCGGTGCGAACCCGCTCGAGCTTCTCCGGCGTCTTGGGCTTTTCCTCGAAGTCGGTCACCCGGCCGTCGGCCGAGATCCGCATCACGCCGCACGCCGTCGCCTCCTGCTCCGCCACGGGAAGGGCGGCGATCGTCACGGCCGCCTTGTTTTCCAGGTGGGTGCGGATCATCTCCTGAAAGTTCATCCGATAGAGCTGATCACCCGAAAGGATCAGGACCAGATCATAGGGATGTTCGGTAAAGTACGGAATATTGCGGCGAACCGCGTCGGCCGTCCCCTGATACCAGGACTCGTGCTCCATGGTCTGTTGGGCGGCCAGGATCTCGACGAAGCCGCCACCGAAGGTGTCGAACTTATAGGTATTATTGATGTGCCGGTGCAGACTCACCGAGTTGAACTGGGTGAGGACAAAGATCCGGTTCAGGTCCGAGTGAATGCAATTCGAGATCGGGATGTCGATCAGGCGGTATTTGCCGCCGATCGGCACGGCGGGCTTGCTGCGGGACTTGGTCAGGGGGTAAAGACGGGTTCCGCGGCCTCCGCCCAGGATCAGGGAGATGACCCGAGGCATGATTCTTCCTCCAGAACGCGGGCGGTATCGCGGCCCTCGGCAACTTCAAGGCCGCGGCGCGGGTTAAGCAACATTCACCATTGGATCGGTAGTGTACCCGATTCCTTCGGTCTCGGCGAGCGGCCCATGGCTGGGTTTTGTCAACCCAGGAACCCTGGGCCGCCCGAAAGGCCCCGGTTCACCAGCCGCGGACCATGTTGGACTCGATCACCTTGCGAGCGCCATCCAGGTCGGTCCCCGTGGTTTGCATGTACAGACGCATGGCATGGAGCTTGTCGCCCTGGGCCTTCGACAGGCAGTCGCGGGCGACCGCGCAGGGGTCTTCCTCGATCTGAATGCCCAGGAGCCGCTTGGAAATGACCCAGGCGTCACGCGGGCGATGCGTGACCCGCACGATTTCCTCGCTGGGATAATGGGCGACCGCGAACGAACGGGCCGATTGCTCGTCCGAAACGCAGGCGATCATGATATGTGATGTCGTTTCCACCTCGAACAGAGGCATGGCATTTCCCCCTTGAAGCCGAGAGAGAGGAATCGAAAACGCCAGGGAGGCCTGGCGCTCGTCATCTCCGATCCTAACCCGCCGCCATCCTTGGGTCAAAGGGCCGCTCGTCGTGCGCCGCGGCTCCCCAGCAACTCGCCTTGGCCCGAATGAGACTCTCGGCTCGCCAGATCGGGACCAATTCGCCAGCCATCCCCACGCCAACGCTCGAATACCCGCTACAACCCCTTTAACCAAACCATCTTGCCCAGTCGAAAGACTTTCGTTTATCCCGCCCGCCCGCCCATTTTCGTGCTAGATTTGGGATGCCGACACAACGACGAGGTGCAACCATGAGTACGACGATGAGCCGAGAGACGGTGGGTCCAAGCGCTCGCGATTCCGCCCCCGCGGAGTTGCTGGAGCTCAAGGAGCGGGTGGCCGAGCAGCCTGATCGCGTACGGCGTGCGCTTGAGCCCTTGATCGATGAGCTGATGGAACATGCCTATTTTCGGTCGCGGGTGATCGGAATCGCGCGAGACGCCCTCGAGCGTCTGCGCCTGGATCTGGCCACGACCCGTCATGATCTTGAGGCGACCCGGCGCGAGCGCGACGCCCTGAGTCTCAAGGGCTAGGCGTCAGTGCCGGAAGTGGCGGCGGCCGGTGAAGACCATGGCGAGACCGTGCTCATCGCAGGCGTCGATGGTTTCCTGGTCGCGCTTCGAGCCCCCCGGCTGGATGATCGCGGCCACCCCGGCCGCGGCGGCCTCGTCCGGTCCGTCGCGAAACGGAAAGAACGCGTCCGAGGCCAGGACGGCCCCTTGGGCGTGGTGGCCGGCCTTGGTCACCGCGATTCGCACCGAGTCGAGCCGGCTCATCTGACCAGCCCCGACCCCGTGGAGCCGGCCGCCGGACGCGATCACGATGGCGTTGGACTTCACGGCCGCGCAGACCCTCCAGGCGAAATCGAGGTCGGCGAGCTGCTCGGGCGTTGGCTTGACGCGGGTCGGGCAGGCACCACCCGCCGGCTCGGGCTCAAGCTCGTCCCACCCCTGGACCAGAAGGCCCCCTTCGACCCCGCGCAGATCAAAACCGGTGGGCAAGCCACGACCCGGGCCGACAGGCACACCGAGATCCAGCAGCCGCACGCTGTTTTTCCAGCTTGGCTTGGTGGTCAGGCACTGAAGCGCGTCGGCGTCGAATCCTGGGGCGACGACGGCCTCGATGAATCGGCCCGGCCGCGCCATCGCCTCCGCCGTGGCCAGGTCGACCGGGCGGTTGAGCCCCACGATCCCACCAAACGCGCTGACGGGGTCTCCCTCGTAGGCGCGCTCGAACGCCGCCGCGAGCGTGTCTGAAACGGCCGCGCCACAGGGGTTGTTGTGCTTGAGGATGCAGGCCGCCGGCGCGGCGAACTGGCGGATCAGCCTGAGCGCGTTATCCAGGTCGAGCAGATTATTGTATGACAATTCCTTGCCGTGCCGGATTGTCGCGGTGGCCAGGTTGGGGCCACCGGGCGATGGCTCGACATAAAACGCGGCGACTTGCTGAGGGTTTTCGCCGTATCGCAGCGTCTTGAGCAGGTTGAATCGTAAGTCCAACCGTTCGGGGAACCGGGGCGTGGTCACGGTCGCGAGCTGGGAGGTCCCGAACGCCTGGGCGAGGTACGCTCCGATGGCCTGATCATAGTGACCCGTCGCCTGAAAGGCCGCCAGAGCGAGGGCCCCGCGCTCGTTCGCGGTCGATCCGCCGGTCGAGCGCAGGTTCGCGATCAAGGCCGGGTACTGGAGTGGGCTGGTGAGGACGGCGACGGAGGCGTGGTTCTTGGCGGCGGCGCGGATCAGGCTGGGGCCGCCGATGTCGATATTCTCGATCGCTTCGGCCAGGGTTGAGCCGGGGCGGGCGATGGTGGCCTCGAACGGATAGAGATTGACGACGACCAGATCGATCAGGGGAAAGCCGAGCGAGGCGAGCGTTTCGAGATCGCTGGGCACGTTTCTCCTGGCGAGGATGCCGGCGTGGATTTTGGGGTGGAGGGTCTTGACCCGCCCCCCCAGGACCTCGGCCTGGCCGGTGTAGTCAGCGACCTCGCGAACCTCAAGGCCGGCCTGGGCCAGGGCGCGCATGGTGCCGCCGCTGGCGAGCAGCTCGACCCCCCGTTCCGCGAGGGCCTGGGCAAGCTCGATCAAGCCCTGTTTATCATGCACCGATAAGAGTGCCCGGCGGATCGGGACCAGGTTCTCGGTTGGCATCTGGGCCGGGGCGTGGGAAGCATCGTCCGTGGTCACTCGCGATCCTCACTCGGGTTTCTTGTCGTCCTTGGCCGGCTCGTCGTCCTTGGGCTTGGCGTCGGGCTTGGCGTCGGGCTTGGCCGGGGAAGCTTCTCGCTGATTGGGGTCGACCGTCAGGTCGCTCGCCGCCGCTTCCGGCTGTACCGGGATGGTCGGGGCCTTGATACCCTCGGGCGGGACGTAGCCAAACGGGGGGGCCTTGGGGTCGCGGAGCAGCCGGGGAACTCGCTGGGTCGCCTCGCGCAGGCAGACGATCATCCCGGAATCCGTCGCGAAATAGAGCCGGTCGTTGTAGCGATTCACGACGTCGAGGTCATAATCCCGCAGATTGAGGCCCGCCCGCTGGAACGACTCACCAGGGTCGATGATCGTGCGTCCAGTCTGGCGATCGACGGCGACGAGGTCGCGGTTGTACGACCTCAGATAGAGCTTGGTCTGGCTCACGGCGGCCAACCTTCCGTCCTGGGTCGGAGTGGTCCAGAGGGCCTGGCCGTCCTCGGGTCGCAGCGAGCTCAGAGCGCCGGCCGAATTGATCAGGAAAATCTCCTGGTCGGCGACCATTGGGGCTTGCAGAACGGGAGCTCCCGAGGGAAAAACCCACTTGGTGGCGGCGGTGAAGATGTCGAGGGCGTAGACCACGTTATCGGCGGAGGGGATGATCAAGGTCCGGGTGTCGTGCCCCGCCAGTGCCTCGCCGACTTCGCCACCCGCCTTGAACCGGAAGAGGACGGTCTTTTCCTCCGTCATGACGACGTGAACGTTCGCGTCGTGGCCTGTGTAGGCGAGGATATGGTCGGTCAGGAGGGGCTTCGTGGTGATCGGGCCGGCACCATGCCAGAACCACTCGATCCGGGGGGCGGTCAGGATCTTGGTGACCCCTTTGTCGTTGGTTTCGGAGAGGGCGAAGCCAACGATCATGCCGTTCGTGAGCCCGACGACGAGGCGTTTTTCGTCGACGGTGGGCGAGCACGTTGGGATCGTGTCGAGCTTGTATTTCCAGACCGGCCGGCCGGTTTTCTTGTCGAGCGCCACCATGGTGTTGGCGTTGGTGAGGTAGACGCCAAAGCTATTGGTCGCGACCCCTCGCGCGAATCCCACCCGCTCGCCGACGTTGGACGACCAGAGGAGCCGACCCGACTCGGGGTCGAAGGCGTGCAACATGCCCTGGTCGGTCTGGGCAAAGAACAGATCAGGCCCAAAGCTGATGCGAATCAGCCTCTCGGTCTCGGCTAGGGGGATGATCCCAAACCATTGCCGTTCCAGGCCCAGACGCTCAAGGGCTCTCCGGGATGGAACGAGGTTGTTGGGGAAGGGTTGTTGGGCCCAGGTCGGCCCGGCCAGGAAAGCCCCCCCGAGAACCACGGCCAGAAAAACTCGGCGGAACATGGAATCGCCCCTTCAAGTTGCCCAGAGTCGAGATGACGCGAGCCCAACACTTAACCAACAACATACCACGAATTCCCTTCCATCATCCCTAGCCGACCGTTTGCCCCGCGTCAAGCTGGGTGGTCTGGGATGAACGGCTTATTTTCGTCGCGAGGGATTTAATCGTCTCATCGGGAGCGGTCACACCTCGGCACCAGGGGGATTCGCGGGAAGTTGGGCATTGGCGGCCGCGGCCAAGCAAACGGGGCAGGCTTGGGCCACTCCAAGATAGGGCTGGGCGCATTTCGGGCAGAGTCCAACGCTCCGCCTGAGCATCGGGAGCGACTGCCGCAGGCTCGCGCCGGCCGTCGTCGCCGCGAAGCTCTCGGCGACCCTGGTCGCCAGATCGACGACCTCACGCTGGATCTTGCCTCCATGCAGCCTGCGCTGAATTCGGTCCAGAAACCAACCCGCCAATTCGCGGTCGAGGGCCCCCTTGGCCTCATGATCGAGGGAATGACCGAGCAGGCCGTGAAGCTCGAGCACGCGCTCGACATCGCCCGCGGCTCGGGCGGCCTGGAGCTCCTCGCTCAAAGCGCGGGCGGCCGATTGACGGCCTTGCTCGAGCCGTAGACGCAAGGGCCCGAGCGCGGGGTCGTCTGGCCTCGCGATGGCCAGGGCTTCGATCAGCGAGCCCGCCAGTTCCCAGTCCGCCGCCTCGAACCCCCGTTCGATCGCGAGGAGTCCCGGATCAATCCCCGTCAGAGCCGGGGCGGCGGCAAGCCCATCGAGTCGTCGGGTGATCTCCTCGAGCAATTCGATCACTTGGAGGTCTTGCTCTTGCGGCCGCCGTTCCTTGTCCCGCAGTCGCCTTGAGATCCGAGCGAGCTCGATCGCCTGAGCGAGGACCGCGGCGCAAATGACGAATTCGCCACACAGAATCGCGGCGATTGGCCCCGTGACCCGCCCGAAAGCGACCAGCCCACCGATGGCCCCGGAACACGCCAGGAGCGAAGCCAGCGCCACCGAAAACCAGAGGAATCCTCGTTCCGGTTTCGCCGACCGAAAATTGGGCTCGGCGGGCTTACTGTTCGTGGAGGGCATGGTCGTCGAGGCGGGGTTTCCGTTGCTCGACTCGGCTCGCGCTGTCATCAGGCTCGGTCGTCCTTCAGGGTGGTCAATCATGGTCTTCCAGCGGGCTATTATGACCTGATCCTGGCCTTCGCACCAAGCGGGCAACCGCGAATCCCTGGGGAATCGATCATCAATCCGATCCTGCCGCCATGCCTGGGAGCTCACGCGGCCTGGGATCGTCGAGTCGACCGAGTCCCGAGCCGTCGCTCCATTCCGATTGGTCCCCGTTTTCCCGAAATGTGACGACGGGATGGAAAAGCCCGAAACGCCAGCGAGATCGAGGAAACGGCCCCCTGGCCATCCCCTCGATCTCGCTGAAATGGAGTCGTGAAACGCGATCCGTCCGAGTTCAATCGCCGAAGTGCTTGGCGATTCGATTGGTCGCGGGCTGCTCGTCTCCGAGTCGGCCTTCGTCCATGTGGTAGATCATCGCGTAGGCGTCCTCGCCCGTGTCGGGGAAGTGCTCGCGAATCACCTCCGTCGCCCGGAATCCTTGGACACGGAAAAAGAGCTGGGAGCTCAGGTTGCTCTCGCGAACCAGGATCGCGATCCGACTCCGTCGCTGACTCGAGAGCTTGCCGACCAGCTTCGCCACCATCTGGCGTCCGATCCCCCTGCGCTGAAATTCCGGATGAGCCGCGAAATTGAGCACCTGGATCTTGCTCCGATGCAGCTCGTAGATCATGAAGCCGACGATTCGCTCGCCGTGCTCCGCGACCATCCCAATACAGTTGCGCTGACGCAAGACGCGGAGGAATTCCTCCTCGCACCAGGCATAATCAAACGCCGTGTGCTCGATGGCGAGCACCTCCGGCATGTCGCGCCTGATCATCCACCGGATATGCACGCGAGTCTGGACAGAACTCGTGGGGACCGTGCTCATCGCGCTTCCCTCCCTGGAACGTAACAAACCATTCTCGACCACGGTCCCATCCTGGGACGGTCGACGAAGCATAATTAAACCACCTAGATCGGCGGAAGCGACGACGAGGTGAAACTCGCCTCGACCTGGATTCAGACGATGGGAAAGACCACGGGACCGTTCCCGCTTCTGGTCGAGACGGACGGGATTCTAACCAAGAGCCCAACCCTTGCCAAGATCCCTTCCTCGCTACTTCCCTAGCCGATGAAAGCCAAGCTCGGCAAGCCGCCAAGCCCCGAATCTCGCGGCCAGAACCCAGCCCAGACCCGGCCTCTCAAAAACACTATCGGACTTCCGGCGGCCCATCGTGAGGAAACAGACCCGCGAAACCCCCCTCGAATCAGTCCCTCAAGGCCGAATCAGGCATGAGGATTGCTGCCTTGTTAGGCGTAATCGGGGTTGTCACCGGGCTTTAAGGTCAGAACCGGCCGAAAGCGTAGGCGGGGTTGGCGACGTCGAAATCGCGGTCGCCGAGACCGATGTTAACGCGGACGTTGGTGTAGGTGTATTCCTCGGTGAGCTCGGGATCGGAGTCTGGGGTCTTGGGCCAGTCATAGCCCTCGAAGCGGATCGGGAGGCCGAGTTCCTGGTCGATGAAGAGCCGGACGCGGTGGAATGTCAGGTGATGCCGGGGCTTGGGGTGGGTGGTTTCGATGAGTGTGCATTTGCGATCACCGATCATCATGTCGTCGCGGAGGGTGACCAGGGATTCCTCGGGGGTGAGCTCGTTTGACCAGCGGTTCCAGATGGTGTCGATCAGTCGTCCGATGCCGGCCTCGGTAATGGGATGGCGGCAGTCTTCCATGGCCTGAGCGCCGCCGGGGTCGAGGTGAAGGGTGCCGGCGATCAAGCGGCCGAGCCCGACGTCGTGGGCGAGAACCTTGCCTTTGTGTTGGCCTTCGATATAGATGGCCTCGCGGCCCGCGGCGGGCTGCTCGAATTTCAGGTAGATGCTGTGGGGCTTGGATCGGGCCTTCATGTTCATGATGTGCGTCTTGGAGAGTCGGCCGCCGATCCGTTCGCGCTTATAGAAGGTACAGGTGTAATCGGAGATGCCCTGGTATTTCTTGCGGCAGTCGGCGACGAGTCCGAGGGCCTGTGCGATGGGCCCTTGCTCGTCGAGCGAGGGGTGGTTGGCGTCCCGCGCCGCCAGGAGCGATTGCGACGGGACGGGTGGGCGGGTCGAATTCGAGCCCTCGACGAGCGCCAATCGGGGTCCGGTGGCTGGGCGAGCGATCGGCTTGGGGGGGGCTTTGTCGCTCGGCTTGGAGGATGGTCCCTTGGCGTCGCCCGGCTCGTGACCGGCCGCGGGAACCGCCATCGCCACCATCATCATGATGGCCATGGCTCGCCATTGGCCACTGTCTCGACCCGTCTGACCTCGCACCATGGGGCACCTGTTCCCGACCCTTCGGTCGGTTTGCAATGATCGGCCAAGCTCGGATCGCGACACCGGTTTCCCGCCCCAAGCTCGCGAGGGGATCGCTCTCCCCAGGCCCAGCGGTCAGGGGAAAGTGGATCAACCACGAAGGTGAGAGGCGATACTCAACTGAGAATCGTTCCGCGCCGCCTCTTAACTTGATACTCAGCAACGCAATTCTCGCGCCGAGATTCGAACCTTCCACCCAACCCATAGGATCGCGCGGGCCGACCAAGGGGCTGGGGACCTCCGTGCGAAAGGGGACTCCGTGATGTCCGACGCGGGGCGAGAGGGCGAGACGATGCTAGCGATTTCAGTCATTTCCAAGTTAGAATAATGCCCGCAAGGAATCCATACTCGCGCGGCGATTTTTTGATTCTGGGGGCCCAGTGGCCGACTACGTCATCGAAAGCGTGATCTCGCGTCCCTTTGAGCAAGCGACCTATATCCTCTGGAAGACCGGTCAAAAGCAGGCCATCGTGGTCGATCCCGGCTTCGACCCCCGGGGTATTCTTCAACTGCTCGAGCATGAGGGGCTCGCCCTTACCGCGATCTTGAACACTCACGGGCACCTGGACCACATCGCCGGCAATCGTCCCATCAAGGAGGCGTATCCCGACGCCCCCCTCGTGATCGGGCGTGGCGACGCGGTCATGCTCTCCGACCCTGCCGCCAATCTCAGCGAGTCGTACGGCCTCCCGGTGACGAGCCCACCGGCCGACCTACTGGTCGACGACGGCGACGTCCTGGATTACGCCGGCTTTCGACTCGTCGTTCGCGAAATTCCAGGCCATAGCCCGGGATCGGTCGTCTTTCTCAGCGGCGAGACCTCGCCACGGTTTGTCCTCGGGGGCGACGTCCTCTTCGCCGGGTCGATCGGGCGCACCGACATGGGGGGGGATTTCGCGCTCCTGGTCCGGGGGGTTCGAGAAAAGCTCTGGCCGCTCCACGAACAGACCGTCGTTTATCCCGGCCATGGACCCGCGACCACTATCGGGCGTGAAAAACGCGACAATCCCTTCGTCGGCGACGCGGCCGGAGCCTGAGACCCCCCATGAATGTCTGGGCCATCTCCGACCTCCATCTCTCGTTCGCTCGGCCCGACCGGCGCGAGCGATACGCCACCCGCTGGCGCGACCACGTCCACAAAATCGAGCATAACTGGCGCGCCCTGGTTCGTCGCGACGACGTGGTGCTCGTCCCCGGCGACGTCTCGATGGCGATCAGTCACCGAGACGTTCAGCCCGACCTCGCCTGGCTCGGACGACTTCCTGGCAGGAAGGTCTTGAGCCCCGGAAACCACGACCGCTGGTGGAATACCGTGGAGGCGATCCAGCCGTTCCTGCGTGATTTCACCACGGCCGTCGAGGGGACGGCGGCCCTAGTTGGCGAGGTCGTGGTCTGTGGCGCTCGGGGCGCGGTCGTCCCTCGCGAGCCGGGCATGCCCGAGGACCCCGCCCTCGTCCCCGAGCTGGCCGCGCTCGATCGGGCGCTCGAGCAAGCGGCCGCCCTGGGAGGAGGCCGCGATCGCCGGCTCTATGTCCTCTGGCATTACCCCCCCTTTGACGAGCACGGCCGCCCCGGCCCCGTCGTCGAGCGCGTCAAGGCCGCCGGCGCGGCCGCATGTGTTTACGGCCACCTCCATATCGAGGGCCAGTGGTCACGCGCGGTTCAGCGCCCAGTCGACGGCGTCCGCTATCACTGCGTCGCGGCCGACGCCGTCGGCTTTCGACCCCTCTTGATCGACCGCCTGGGATCCGACGGAAAACCCGTCCCAGCCCCCGTTCGCCGTACCGGGGCCACGGCACCCAAGCCCACCAACCCCGGAGCCTGACATGCCCACTCGATCGTTCCAGCACGAGCTCGTCGGCGTCCTCGGCATGCCCGTGGCCGAGAATCCCACCCAGGCCATGATGGAAGCCGCCTTCGCGGACCTGGGGCTGCACTGGCGCTATCTGAATGTCGAGGTCAAGCCCCACGACCTTGGCGACGCCGTTCGCGGCACGCGTGCGATGGGCTGGCGCGGATTCAATTGCACGATGCCGCACAAGGTCGCCGTGATCCCGTTCCTGGACCGGCTGAATCCCGCCGCGACGGCTATCGGCGCGGTCAATTGCGTCATCAACCATGATGGCGTCCTGGTGGGTGACAACACCGACGGCAAGGGGTTCCTGGAATCGCTCTCCGCCGTCCGGCCCGTGGTCGGGATCGAGGTCGTGATCCTGGGCGCGGGGGGGGCGGCGCGTGCCATCGCCATCGAGCTCGCCCTCGCCGGCGCGAGGCGCGTCACCCTCGTCAACCGATCGCCCCGAAGCGCCCACGAGCTCGCCTACTTGATCCAATCCCAGACTCCGGCCCAGGTCGAGCTCGTCCCCTGGTCGAGCTCGATCACCGTCCCGGAATCCACCGACGTGGTCGTGAACGCCACCTCGATCGGGCTTTATCCCAACCACGACCAGATCCCCCCCATCGACCTCGACTCGCTGAAACCCCGGATGGTCGTCTGCGACGTCATTCCCAACCCCCCACGAACCCCACTCATCGAACGCGCGGGGCAACGGGGTTGCGCCGTGCTCGACGGACTGGGGATGCTGGTGAATCAGGGGGTGATCGGGCTCGCCCTCTGGTCGGGCCTGAGCCCTCGTCCCCAGATCATGCGACAGGCCCTTGAGGACGTCTTTACCCACGCGCCGGCGTGAGGAACGTCATCGGGATCGGGCGTGGCCGCGAATTGGATCCCTCCCGAGCCGTCCCACGATGATTCACGGCCACGCGATGATGCTTCTGGCGGACGGATCGCGAATTTCGTTGAAAATCCGTCGCATGTTGTAGACTGATTGCGATTACCCTGTATCTTCACCGCATCCGAGAATCACAACGTCGTCGCTGATCGCGATTCGCACCCCGAGACGCACCGATGAAGCTCCGTCGCCCCCGCACGATGCACCCTGGCCTTGATCGGCTCGAGGATCGCCGTCTGCTCTCGGGTTTCACTCCCCAGCAGCTCACGACGGCCTATGGCCTTAATAACATCGCTTTCAGCGTCCCCGGCGGCCAGGTCCCTGGCAATGGGTCGGGGCAGACGATCGCGCTGATCGAGGCCTACCACGACCCCTATCTGGCCCAGGACCTGGTCGCTTTCGACCAGGCCTACAACATCCCGAACCCCAATTTCCAGGTGGTGAATCTGGGGGGAAACCTCGCCAATCCGGGCTGGGCTCTCGAGGAGAGCATGGACGTCGAATGGGCCCACGCGATCGCGCCCTACGCGAACATCCTGGTGGTCGAGGCGAAATCGCAGACCCGCCAGGCCCTCTTGAACGCGGTCAATGTCGCGAGGCAGTCCCCTGGGGTCTCCGTCATCTCGATGAGCTGGGGCTTTTCCGAAATCCGCAACGAGGCCGCCTATAACACCTATTTCGTCACGCCCGCCGATCACCAGGGGGTGACCTTTTTCTCGGCCAGCGGCGACAATGGCACCCAGGGGGGCGTGCAATGGCCCTCGGCTTCCCCGTATGTCGTTTCGGTCGGTGGGACGTCGCTTCAACTTAATGCCTTCGGTGGCATCGCCTCGGAAACGACCTGGGTCAATAGTGGTGGGGGATTCAGTAAGCGCGAGGCCGAGCCTTCCTATCAAGACTCGGTCCAGGCGAGTGGACGGCGAAGCACGCCCGACGTGGCCTTTAACGGCGACCCCAACACGGGAGTCCAGGTTTACCAGACCTCGCTCGCCACCGGCCAGGGAAGCTGGGAGGTCGTCGGTGGGACCAGCCTCGGAACCCCGGCCTGGGCGGCCATCGTCGCCATCGTGGATCAAGGGCGAGCGCTCCAGGGTTATGGCAGCCTCGACGGCTTTTCCCAAACGCTGCCCGCGCTCTACTCGCTACCCTCGAGTGACTTTAACGCAATCCCCCCCTTGGGTTATCATACCCCAGGCTCGGCGACCGCGGCGGCCCTGACCTCGACCGGCCTTGGCTCTCCGCACGGGCCCAATCTGATCATGGACCTGGTCTCGATCACCACGACGGGGACCGTCGGCTCACCGGCCAGCCTCGTGCCGGCGAGTTCCGCCGGGATCGCGCGCCCGGCCGTCGCGCGCGGTCTCAAGGACCGGGCGATTCCCGGCGTGATCCCGCATCACGCGCGACCCAGGATCTCTCGTGATCGGCGGATCGGTCGAGCGGAGCTCAAACACCAACGATAATCACCGGCCTCGGCAACCCTCGTAGCGGTGGCATTGATGCGAAAAACACGACCAAGGTTGGCACCTGTTCTAGATCGTCTTGACGACCGCTGTCTGCTCTCGGGTCTCACGCCCAGCGAGATCGCGGGTGCCTATGGTTTGTCGTCCCTTGTGTTTCCGACCGCCAGCGGCCAGACGGCGACCGCGACCGGGGCGGGCCAAACCATCGCCCTCATCGAGGCCTACAACGACCCCACCTTGGCCTCGGATCTGCATCAGTTCGACGTGACCTTTCATCTCCCCGATCCCAGCTTGCAGGTCGCCAATCTGGCGGGGACGAAATTCAACGCGGGCTGGGCGGGCGAGGAATCGCTCGACGTCGAGTGGGCCCACGCCCTGGCACCGGCGGCCAACATCCTGGTCGTCGAGGCCGCCTCCCAGAGCCTGAACGACCTCATGAACGCCGTCCTCGCCGCCCGGGCCGTCCCGGCCGTCTCGGTGATCTCGATGAGCTGGGGGTTCAACGAAATCCCCAGCGAATCCAGTTATGATTCGTTTTTCACAACCCCCGCCGGCCATCAGGGGATCACCTTCGTGGCGGCATCGGGCGACAATGGGACCGTCGAATATCCCTCCAGCTCGCCTAACGTCCTCGCCGTCGGGGGGACGACCCTGTCGCTCTCGTCGACGGGTGCTTATCAGGGTGAGACGGCCTGGTACGCCAGCGGAGGCGGCTTTAGCCTCTATGAGCCCGAGCCGACCTATCAAGCGGCGATTCAAACAACCGGGCGCAGAAGCACGCCCGACGTCGCCTTTAACGCCGACCCCGCGTCCGGCGTGGCCGTGTATCAAACCGTTAACGGCCAGGGAACCTGGCAATCCGTCGGCGGCACCAGCCTGGGCGCTCCGGCCTGGGCCGCCTATCTCGCGCTCGTCGACCAGGCTCGGACGGCCCAAGGACGGGGCAGCCTCGACGGCCCCACTCAGACACTGCCCGCGCTCTATCATGCTCCATCGAGCGATTTCCACTCCGTCGCGTCGCTCACGGGGGCGGGAGGTTTCCCGATCGGCGTCTTCGACCCCTTCGGGCCCTCCGGCGGGCTGGGTGGGCTCTTCGCTCCAGTCGGCGGCGCTGTCGTCACGGGCTCCAGCGTCAATACCGCGACCGGGCTCGGATCACCCGTCGGTGCCACGCTTTTCGCCGACCTGAGCCAGAGCACGCTCGTCATGCCGATCGGCTCGGTCAGCGGGTCGGCACCCACCTCCTCCCCGCCAATCGCGCCAATCACGGCCCCGCATCCAAAACACCACGGCCCGATCAGGCGACCCGGAGGCCACGGCCGGCTCGTCCACGGCAAGCCCAAGCTCGGCCACAAGCACGCCCGGCTCGCCCATCACCCCAGATCGCTCCCTCACCAGGCCGCCCATCGCTCGCTCGCCCAGCTCCGGGGCGGCATGACACGCTCCAGGACCGTGGTCAAGGCGTCCGCCGACACGCTGAATTCCCCACGAAACGGATTATCCATCGCCGCGGTCAAAAACACCAACAGCCCGATGAAAACCGCCAGGACCCCGACAAGCACGGCATGGAGCGCGTGGTTCTCTACGCAAAACAGATACGTGATCGCGATGTTCAGGATCGCCCCGATCAGCACCACCGACCAGAGCGCCACCGGCAGATCCGTCGAGACCGCCTGAAGACGCGGCCGACGCTGGTCCAGGACCGTGTCTAGCGACCTCAAGACCTCGCCGTGCGCGATCTTTTCACGCTCAAGCCTGGGCTCGAACGACATGATCTCGTTTTCCAGATCGTCGAGCGTGGAACCACCAACCTCGCTCGCCTCCCCCTTGCGATGGGCGGGCCATTCTTGCTCGATGACGAGCTTGGTATAGTCCCGTAGCCGCTTCTCGGCCGGCTCACGCAGTGGCCTGGGATGGCGGTCAGACCCACGATAAAGGAGAGCGGATGCCAGGCGAGGAATCAGCGACCCAGGCCGAATCACCACGGACCACGCCCGCCGCGCCGACGCCGGCACGCGCCGGCGACCCGGGCCACGTCTGGCCCTTTGACGCCGGGCTGGTGGTGATCTTCCTTGCCTTGACCTTCCTGCTCGGGATGTTCCCCCTCAAGGACGCCGATATCTACTGGCACCTACGAACCGGGCAGATCATCCGCCAGACCGGGTCGGTCCCCCACACCGATCTCTTCACATACACCCGACCCGACGCCGAATGGATCGACCTCCACTGGATCTTCCAGATCAGCGCGAGCTGGCTTCATGATCGGGGAGGGGCGGTCGCGCTCAATCTCGCGAAGTGCGCGCTGACCACGGCGGCCATGCTCGTGCTCATCCTCGCTCGCCGCCGCGAATGGCCGCTCTGGGTCATGATCCTCGCCTGGCTTCCCGCGCTCCTGGTTCTCTCAGGCCGAATGTATGTCCGACCCGAAACCCTGAGCTTGGTCTATCTTTCCCTGTTCCTGGCCGTCCTCACCCGATGGCGCGAACACCCCTGGCTGGCCTTCGCCCTTCCCTTGATCCAGGTCTTCTGGGTCAATTCCCAGGGCCTCTTCATCCTCGGTCCGATCGTGCTCGGTTTCGCGTTGATCGACCAGGCGTTCCAGCCCGGCACGTTCTCGTCCGAGCGAAAAACCTGGCGGCGATTGATCGCGACGGCCTCGTTCCTTACCCTGGTCGCGTGCCTGGTCAATCCCTACGGCCTGAGGGGGGCCATCTACCCCATCGAGCTCGCCCAGACCATGGGCAACCCCGTCTTCTCACGATCCGTCGCCGAACTGACCCCCGTTCTCGAATTCATCCACCGAGCCGGCTGGAACAACCTGCCGCTCCAGCTTCATTTCGCCACCATGGCCCTGGGCGCGCTCAGCTTCGCGATCCCCACGTTCTGGACCCTCGCGGTCATGGTCGCCGACTGGCGATCACCGGCCGACCGCGATCCCAGCCGCAAGACCAAGCCCGCGAAAAAGACCAGCGCCCGCAAACGCAAGACGGCCCCGACCGCGCCCGAAGCCCTCGCGCTCACCTGGCCGCTGAGCCCGTTTCGCTTGCTCTTATATGTGGCGTTCTCAATTCTGAGCATGCAGGCGACTCGCAATACCCATCAGTTCGCGGCCGTCGTAGGCGCTGTCACCGCCTGGAACTTCGCGGAATGGGCCGCCAACATGGCCCGGCGTCGGGTCCAGAAAGCGGTGGTCGCGACTCCCTCCGTAAGCCCCCGCCTGCTGACCGCCGGGGTGGTCGCCGGCCTCATCGTCTGGGTCGCGACGGGGGCGTTTTACCGAATGACGGGCGAGGGCCGAACCGTGGCCCTGGGCGAGGAGCCACTCTGGTTCCCCCACGCCGCCGCCCGTTTCGCCGGCGAGCCCGACATGCCCGACAAATTCCTCTCGTTCCACAATGCCCACGCCTCGCTCTTTGAGTATTACCACGGCCCTGATCGCAAGGTCTTCACCGATCCCCGGCTCGAGGTCGCGGGCGCACAACTGTTCGAGGAATATACCGAGCTGGAATCGCGGATCACGCGAAACCAGCCCGGCTGGGAGCGTGAGCTCGACCAGGCGGGCCGCCCGGTCGTGCTGGTCGACCATGAATACAACGCCGGCCTGGGCGCGTCCATACTGGCCAGCGACCACTGGCGGTGCGTCTGGTTCGACCCGATCGCCGCGGTCTTCGTTCACGATTCCCATCGCGAGGCCGTTCATCGCCACGCCGTCGATTTCGGAAAACGCCATTTCTCGCCCACGAAGTCGGACCACCCGCGAGACCTGCCCGAGACCCGCGCCCTGGCGAAGGCGATGGGGGGCTATGTGATGGGGCTCTCCGGTGGCCGGCCCGAGCTCTCTCGCCAGTTGGCGTGGCTCGGGATCGACTACGCGCGGCGGTTAATCGAGCTCGACCCGAGCTCTCCCCTTGGCTGGAAAACCCTCGGCGAGCTCGAGCTGTTTCGCGAGGCCGGCGGCCCCCCCGCGCCCCGGTTTCGATCCCCCTACGACCCGGTCTTTGACCTGTCGGCCGTGCGAGCCACCCACGCCCTTCAGGAGGCCCATCGGGCCGCTCCTGGCGATTTCCTGGCGCTTTTGCTC
>JAKBAP010000513.1 GCA_021808995.1 Planctomycetota bacterium
CGTCTGCGAGACCACCTTGGCCCAGACGCGTTTTCACGCCGAGGGGGTCCCGCTCGCCGATCGGATCCGCCGCGCCCTTCAATATGGCGACTCCATCGACACGGTGGTCGCGACCCTGAAGGAGGGGAACAACGGCCTGTACACCAACGAATGGCTGCTCGCGGATTCCAAGACCAACGAGATCGCGATGTTCGAGCTGGGCACGCACAAAACCCGGCTCTGGCGAAGCTCGAAGGACGAATGGTTTGGCGGGACCAAGGGGTTTTACTGGGGCTGCAATAATGCCAAGGAACAAGAGGTCCGGCTGGAGACCCTGGCATCCCTTGAGGACCAACCCGCGAACGCCGTCTTTCACCCCTCGGATCGCGATCGCAAATGGCTTGAGCTCTTCGACCAATCGGCCGGCAAGATCGGAGTCGATTTTGGCTTTCGCGCGTTTACCACGCCTCCCCTGGCCGCGTCGCATTCGCTTGACGCCAAATTCACGACCGGGGCGATGGCCGACAAGATGGAAACCTGGGCCAAGTTCGGCCCTCCCCTGGGCCGGGCTTGGATGCCGACCGAGGCCGAGCGGCTGCGATTCCCAACCCTGAGCCCGCTCGTGGGCGAGGACTGGACGATCCTCAAGATCGAGGTTCCGCCCGGACCCCGCGACGGTGCCAAACCCCCTATCGACCTCGCGCGTAAGGCGGCCGGCCCAGCTCCCGGGGCCCGGCCATCCCAGCCCGCGTGGCGTGGTACGATCCTGCCGGCCCAGCCCGCCGACGTCTGGCTCGCCGCCGCGTTCGGTGATTACGAGCGCGTGGTCGGCATCGAAAAGGCCGCCCTCGCCAGGGGCAAGGCGAGCGCGGTCCGCGACCAGGTCGAGCTTGTGATGTTCCAGCCGATGTCGCGTTATTTGACCGCCGTCGCGAGGCGCGGCGGGAAAGACATCCCACTGCTCGAGACCCCGGCCGACCTGCGAACGGACGACTGGTACGAAATCGCCTTGTCCAAGGGAGTGTTGATCCTGGCCGAGCTTCGTGGCCTCATGGACGCCACGAAATTCGACCAATTCATGGACGACTTTGGCCGGGAAAACGCCGGCAAGCGCGTCGCGAGCGAGCGGTTTTTCGCCGCCGCGGAAAAGGCGCTCGGGCGTTCGATCTCGGAGCAAAAAAGCGTCTGGATCAGCGACCAGCCGTTGCCCAAGCTCTCGAAATTCGTCCAGGAGAGAGCGGCGTCGGGACGGATCTGGTCGGTCGGTTCGTTCGAGCGCGAGCTTGACCAGACCCTGATCGTTTACGGGACGCTTGGCGAGGCCGATGCCCAGCGTGAGGCCGCGACGGCGCTCCAGGAAGCTCTCGCGGCGCGCTGGTCCAACATTTTCCCCCCCATCAAGGCCGACGTCGACGTCAAGGAAAGCGATCTTAAGCGTGTTCATGTGCTTCTGGTCGGCCGGCCATCGACCAATTCGCTGGCCGCGCGCTGGGCGACCGCGCTGCCGATCGCGTTTGGGCCGGCGTCGTTCGCGATTGGCGATCAAACCTATGCCAACGCGGGCACGACGGTCGTCGCGGCCGGCCCGAACCCCTTGGCCCGTGATCGATCGGTGGTGATCTTCTCGGGTCTCAGCGCGCGTGCGACCTGGGCCTGTCCCCGCCACTTGGTCGATCGTGGAGCGGCGTCGGTCGAGGTCATGATCCATGACGCTGGCGGCTCGATTAGGCCGATGCTTGCCCCCCCCATCGCCGGCCGGGAGCCACGGGCGCTGTCGGCCAAGAATGTCGCCCGAGGAATTGGCGGAGCCCAGCCATGAAACCCTTGAAACCCCCCTCGGGAACAGCGGCGCGAGCCAAGAAGCCCCCTGTCGTCAAACAGCGTCCCGCCACCGAGATACTGGATTTCGTCCTGGCCCGGATCGAGTCCCATCCCATGGTCGTCGGCGAGGGGCTCGAGGTCCGCAAGGATCGGCTCGGCTATTCGCTGTTTCTCACCGAGGAAAACGAAGCCATCGCACGGCTCCGTTCGCTGGAAAAGCGGAAGCGGTTCGAGCTGCTCTATTGGTGTTACTCCAAGGGGGAGTGGCGACCGATCGAGGCCCGCAAGCGAACGATCATGCCCCTCGACGAGGCCCTCGATTTCATTGACGACGACCCGCTCGCCTGCTTCTGGCTGTAAGTGACCGGGAATGCGCTTCAGACGGCCGGTAGGCGGCCAGTGGCCAGGCGACGAAAGTCCTCGACCTGGCTTATTTGCCAGGCCAGGTCGAGGCCCAGTTCGCCCGCCAGCAAGCGGGCGACCGTCGGGGCGGCCTCGATCGATTTCCTGGCATCGAGAAAGAGCAATCGGGTGCGTCTCGAGAGCACGTCGTCGACGGTTCTGGCGGCCTCGTGGCGAGCGGCCCAGACGACCTCGCCGGCGCGATAAGGAAGGCCCTGCGCGAGGGGGTGGTTCCATTCTGGATGTTCGGAGCAGAGGGCATCGACCATGCCCGAGCGTGCTCCGTGGGGGCTCGCTGGGATGTTTCGATCGCTCATGTACCAGCCGTCGAGCCGCAGGCTCGCCGTCGGGGAGGGTTGGTGCCTGAGGCCCCCCACGCGGGCAGCCTGGTCGATCGTGTCCTCCGCCATCTTGCGGTAGGTGGTCCACTTGCCCCCGGCCACGGTCACCAGGCCAGAATCGGCCGCCAGGACGGCGTGTTCCCGAGAGAGCTTGGCCGTGCCGGCACCCCGGCGGCCTGAAAGGAGTGGGCGCAGGCCGGCAAAGGTACTCAGGATGTCCGCGGGGCCAGGGGCTCGCTCGAGGTATCGGCCCAGATGCTCGATGAGGTAAGCGATCTCCGCGGGAAATGGCCGAGGGTCGGGCGTGGCGGCGGCCACGTGGGTGTCGGTCGTGCCGACCAGGAGCCGGTCATGCCAGGGGATCGCGAAAATCACCCGGCCGTCGTCGGTACGAGGGATCATCACCGCCGTCTCGCCCCCCAAGAACGAGCGGTCGAGCACGAGGTGCGCTCCCTGGCTGGGCGTCAGGATCGCGGGCGAGCTCGCATCGTCGAGCCGGCGAATCGAATCGACCTCGACCCCCGTCGCGTTCACGACGACCAGGGCCTCGACATCGATTCGATCGCCGGTCTCGCCGTCACGCGCCCGGACGCCGGCCACCTTTGCCCCGCGCTTGATCAGACCCTCGACGGGGGTGTAATTGAGCGCTGTCCCACCGAGCCCAACCAGGGTCCGGGCCAGTGTGATCGCCAACCGGGCGTCGTCGAACTGGCCGTCCTCGTAGACGACGCCTCCACTCAGCCCGGCCGTTCGCAGGCCCGGCACCTGTTCCAGGGCGCGATCACGGCCCAGGCGTTGGGATCGTTCGAACCCCGACCGGCCGGCGAGCAGGTCGTAGCAGGCCAGGCCGATCCCATAGTATCCCAGGCCCAGCCAGGAATAGGTGGGGACCAGGAATCGCCTGGAATGGACGAGATGGGGCGCGTTTTGGAGCAAGAGCCCGCGTTCGTGGAGGGCCTCGCGTACCAGGGAGATGTTTCCCTGGGCCAGGTATCGGACGCCCCCGTGGATGAGCTTGGTGCTT
>JAKBAP010000514.1 GCA_021808995.1 Planctomycetota bacterium
GGTCTTCTTGTCGAGCTCGTACTTCACGCTCGAGCCCATGGGGATCTCGACCAGCGTGTTGAACTCGGTGGGAAGCCGCTCGCCAGGGGTCACGTCGTGCCAGGGGTGAATCATCGAGGTCTGCTCATCCCTCTAACTTTGGTGAAGGTGTCGTCTGGTCCCGATCGCATCGCCGGCCCAATACTCGTCGCCCCGGACCAAAACGGGAAAATCGTTGGGGAGCCTTTCAATTCGCCCACCCAAGCGAATAGTATAGTTCAGGCGGTCTCTCCTAGATACATCGTTTTTGCATCCATGCCTTGTCTTGGAGGTGGTTCGATGATCGGGATTTCGCGTCTTGCAATCCGCGGAGTGGGTCGACGGGTTCATCGTGAGGGTCTGGACTGGCTGGTGCTCGAGGAGCGGCGGATGCTCTCGGGTGGGGGCCAAGCGCCCGCGCCCCCGGCCGCGCCGGCTCTTGTTCCGACCATGCCCGCCATCCAAGCCTCGCCAGCCAACAATTCCATCACCCCCCTCACGGTCCCCGCCGTCGACGAAAACGCGTCGTACGCCGGTCCCAACATGCTCTTTATCGTCCCCGCGCCGATCCCCGCGGTGGTGATCAATCTGGGCCCGAGCTCAGCGCCCGCGACCAACCACCTGCACCAGGGGCTCGCTCTCAGCGAAGAGCAACCGACGGGTCTGACCCATCTTGGTCAAGGGGGAGACGGTTATACTCGGATGGTGATCCCGCGACACGAAACCCCGCGGATGATCATCAGCGACTCGCTGATCGACGCGGTCGAGCCCCACGCTCCCAACCAGCACGCCCCGACACCTGAGCCGGCGGTCACGCCGGACGCACCCGCCGCGGCCCCGGATCAACCGGCCAAGCCCGCGTTCATCCCAGGGCCGGTGGACGCGGTCAAGGTCGTCGACGCCGTGTTGGCCTTTCCCATCCGAGTGCCTACCGATTCGTCCCAGCGGGCCGAGGACGCCGACGCCCTGGTGGAATCGGTTCCCAGCATGGGGATCCCTGGCTGGATTGGCCTGGCGGCCACGGCCCTGGGGGGTTCTCGGGTCGTCCTGACCGACCCGGCCCGCTCGAAAACCCCCTGGTCGGCCCCGACCGGGCGTGGGTTCGAGCCCCGGCGGCGTTGGTCTAGAGCCAGATCTTGAGCCGGCCTCGGAGGGTCTCCGGGAGCGCCCGCTCGATGATCCGCTGAATCTGGTCCGGGTGCAGCCTCGTGCTGAAATGCGAGACGATGATCACCTCGTTCTCGAAGCGGTCCGTCCGCGCGATCAGGTCGTCCAGATGCGTGTGGCCGTATTTATGGATGATGGCCGCTCGCTCGTTTGGTGCCACGAACGTCAGCTCCATGATCAGGATCTTGGCCTGGTAAACGGCCGGAAGCGCGTCAATGCCCGGGGGCGAGGTGTCGCCGAGATAGGCGACCAGCGGGATCCGAATCTCGGCCGAGACCTCGACCCCCGATATCCGCAAATCGCGAATCTGGTCGCCCGAGAGATCGTGATACTCCGGCTTGAGCTTCTTGCGCCTTTCCCAGACCAGAAAGCCGAGCGAAGGGATGGTGTGGCTGGTCGCGAACGTCTTGACGACCAGCTCACGTGACAGCTCGACCTCGTCGCCGGGCGAGAGCCCGACCAGCTTGGCCGGCATCCGCCCGCGGTCCAGCCGACGAATCGCATGGAGCAGGGATTCCACCCCCTCGACGGCCGAGGCGGGCATATAAATGGTCGGTGGCGCCATCTTCATCATCCGCCGCCTGGCTACCAGCACGGGCAACGCCGCGATGTGGTCGAGATGCGAGTGCGAGACAAACCAGTTGGGCGTCGTCATGAACGACCACGGCTGAGCGCCCAGATCAAACCCCAGCTTGAGCTCGGGGACCCGCCAATAGGTCTGAACGGCCGCGCGCGAATAACCCTCGATCGTCAGGCCACCGTGCGAGAGCAATCGCACAGGCGCGTTATCCACGGGATGATCCAGCGATTCCACTTGCGTTTCGAGGTCGGTCGTCAACGAGAGTCTCCTGAAATCCCGCGGTCGGTCACGGTCCTGGGCGTCGGAATCCACTATTATACGTCGGTTTCCCAGATCCGCGAGCAGACTCGTTCAACCGCGGTCCCAAGGTGGAGGCGCTCGAGGACATGAACAATCGAACAATCGAGGTTTTCGGCCCCGCCTATCTCGATCGCGTGTCGCGGGTGGATGGGCCGATCCTGGGCGCGGGCCAGGGTCCACCCCTTGACCTGGGCGTCGACGGCGAGTGGGAAAAACAGGGAAACGAGGGACTCGAGCTCGTCGCCCCCGACGGTTTCACGATCGCTCTGGCCGTCCCCGCCGATTGGCCGGGTCCGCGGGGGGTTGTGCGGCTATCGAGGTCGCCCCGGGAGGGGGCGAAGGGTCGTCGGGAACTCGCCGTCACCGACTGGCGAGACGACCTCGGGGGCATGGGAGCGGGGTTCGCCGCCGCTCTCGGGGGGAATCTCACGTCCGCCCTCGGCCCCGTGACCGACCCCACGAGCGAGATGATCACGAGGCTCTTGCATCATTACGGCATTGCTCATCGTCCGCTGCGCGTCCCCGACTCCGTGGCGGACTGGACGTTGCTTGTCTCGAGCGGCCCGTCTGGCGACAAGCTCCCAGTCGGCTTCCGCGGCTGCCACGCCGCGCTCGGGATCGACGCACTCGCGAGCCAGGCTGGCGGCTGTGATTTGCGGGTGGTCGCCGGCCTCAGGAATGAGCAAGCCGCCCGGCTGCTATCCGCGCCGGGCGCGCACGCAAGGCTTTTCGCCCCGACGATTCGCAACATGCGTGAATCGTCCCCTTCGGCTCGTGATCTCGCGGCGTCGATCGACGTTTTCTGCTGCAACCAGGCCGAATGGCTGGCGCTTGAGGCTCGCGACGAGGTCGCCTGGCGGGTTTCGGTTTTGGCGGTCACCGATGGCGAGCGCGGTGCCCGGATACAGTTCACCACGCCAGATGGTTCGTCGGCCGTGCTCGAGGCGCCGGCCGTGCGGCGTGATCATCCCCCTCGAGACACGAACCGCGCCGGCGAGTCGTTCGCGGCGGCCTTGATTCAGACGCTGCTCGACCATTCCTGGGACGCGACGAGAGGGGTGGTTGAGCCTTCGTTGATGCGGCTGGCGCTCGCCCGGGCCCTGACCGCCGGCTCTCTGGTGATCGACCGCCTGGAGTTCGGATTCCCGACGAGCGCGGAAATCAACGCCGCCCTCAACGGCGGCTAGGGAAAGGGTGAATCGCCGCTGCTCAAGCGTCCCGCGGAAGGAGCATGAAAACCCGCTTGACCGAAGGCGTCTTCGCCCTTACAGGCTTCGGTCAGGTCGCAATCCCAGATCGCCACGAACGACGGGCATACTGTAAGGCACCAGGTATCGTCGGGGCGACGAGTAAACCGATCGAAGCCGCGGTTGAACATCCCGAAGCCGGGCTCGATAATCTCCACCCAGGCGCTCCCTTGCACGCGAAAACGGATTTCAACATCGATAGCCGAGACTTCCCGTGGGAACTCGAATCCTAGCCAGGA
>JAKBAP010000515.1 GCA_021808995.1 Planctomycetota bacterium
TCTTGACGGTTCGGGCTCGGTCGAAAACGCCAAGCGGACCGCGCGGGCGGCGTTTGAATTTTTCGAGAAAATCGGGGCCCCGTATTATGCCTTTCACGACCGCGATGTCGCTCCCGAGGGTCAAAACCTCAAGGAGAGCCACGCCAACCTGGACGAAGTCGTCAAGGTGCTGAAAGAGGAACAGGCCCGCTCTGGCGTCAAGCTGCTCTGGGGCACGGCCAACCTGTTTTCGAATCCCCGCTTCATGCATGGAGCGGCCACCAGTCCCAATTTCGACGTTTTCGCCTATGCCGCCGCCCAGGTCAAGAAAGCCATGGAGGTCACCCATGAGCTCGGGGGGATGGGCTATACATTTTGGGGGGGACGCGAGGGCTATTCCAGCCTGCTCAACACCGACATGAAGCGTGAGGTCGACCATCTGGGCCGCTTTCTCCAGATGGCCGTCGCGTACAAGAAACAGATCGGGTTCACGGGCACCTTTTACATTGAGCCCAAGCCCAAGGAACCGACCAAGCATCAGTACGATTCCGACGCGGCCGCTTGCTTGAACTTTCTGCGGACGTATGACTTGCTTGGCCACTTCAAGCTCAATCTCGAGACCAACCACGCGACCCTGGCCGGGCACGAGATGGCTCACGAGCTCGAGGTCGCCGTGGGCGCGGGCGCGCTCGGCTCGATCGACGCCAACACGGGCGACCCCCTCCTGGGGTGGGACACCGACCAGTTCCCCACGAGCATCCTGCTCACGACCCAGTGCATGCTGGCGATCCTGGGGATGGGGGGCTTCACGACTGGCGGGGTCAATTTCGACGCCAAGGTCCGTCGCGAGAGCTTCGAGCCCATCGACCTCTTCCACGCGCACATTGGCGGCATGGACGCGTTCGCCCGGGGGTTCAAGATCGCCCGGGCGATCATCGCCGATGGACGCCTTGGCGCGTTTGTCAAGGAACGCTACCGAAGCTGGGACTGCGAGATGGGCCGTCGGGTCGAGACCGGCCAGGCCTCGTTCAGCGATCTCGAGGCCTATATCCTGCCCAAGGGAGACGCCGCCCGAAATCAGAGCGGGCGCCAGGAAATGCTCGAGAATCTGATCAACGAGTTTCTCTGAGATCACACCTGCTCGGCGAGCGCTCCCAGGATGCCCTGCATGAACGCCGGCAGGTCGTCCGGGGTGCGGCTCGTGACCAGGTTGCCATCCCGGACGCAGGCGGCGTCTTCCCAAATTCCGCCCGCGTTTTCGACGTCGTCGCGGACGGCGAAGAAGCCGGTGACCTTTCGCCCCTTCAGGCACTTGGCCGAGCAGAGCATCCACGGCCCGTGGCAGATCGCCGCCAGGATCTTTCCCTGGCGGGCCGCCTGGGTCACCAGGTCGACCATCGCGGGCGTGCGCCTCATGTGGTCGGGAGAATAACCGCCAGGAATCACGACCGCGTCGTAATCGTCCGCCTTGACCGCCGAGGCCGCGACCTCGGATTTCGCGGGGTAGCCGTGTTTTGACGCATACGTCTCGCCCGCCTTGGGCCCCACGATGTGAACCGTGCAGCCCGCCTCGCGCAGGCGGAGAACCGGATACCAGAGCTCCAGGTCCTCATAAAACTTTTCGACCAGGACGGCGACGCGCTTACCAGCAAGCTTACTCATGTTGACGCTCCCTGAGAGTGGTTTCCTGTCGCGGTGAGTGATCCAACCATCGAAGGCCGCGGATCGGATTCACCGGGCCGCGGCGACGTGTTCGCGAGGCCCCGCCTGATGTTCCGCCATCGCGCGACCAATGGCCTCCTCGAACGAGTAGGGGGGTTCGTAGCCCAGGACGCGCCTGGCCTTGGCAATGGAATAGTCCAGGTGCAGACCCAGGAATTTGAATCTCGCCTTGTTGATGATCGGGGGGTTCTTGGCCCCTCGCAGCTTGGCGACTCGCTCGACCAGGTTCGCCAGAAGCCGGGCCAACCCCAGCGGGATCCGCCGGGTAGGGGGCTCAAGCCCGGCCAGTTCGGCGACGGCGCTGACAAACCGTCGCTTACTGACGGGAACTCCGTCGGTGATGTTAAAGACCTCGCCCACCGCGGCCGGATTCTCGGCCGCGAGGAACAGGGCGTGGACCAGATTCTTGACATAGACGCAGTTCAGCGCCTGCTCGCCAGAGCCGAAATAGGCGAACGAACCGCGCCTCAGGTTCAGCAGCAGCTTAGGCAGTACGGTGCGGTCGTGCTCGCCATAGATAAAGCCAGGGCGGACGATCACGGCGGGGAGTTTTCGCTCGCGGAAATAGCTCAGGACAAGGGCCTCGGCCTCGGTTTTGGAGCGGGTATAGGCGTCGAGGGAATTGGCGGCTGGCGGGGTGGTTTCGTCGGTGCCGTGGTGGTCGCGCCCTTCGTAGACGCCGAGCGAGCTGACGTGGACGAATCGCTCGACCCCCTCGTCAGCCGCCGCGTCGAGCAGGATCCGCAATGCGTCGACATTCAGGCGGCGGAACTCGGCCAGCTCGCCCCAATCACCGACCTTGGCCGCGCAGTTCAAGACCCAATCGGCCCCCGAGACTCCTTTTTCGAGGGCGTCGCGGTCCTCGAGGTCGCCGATCACGAATTCGGCCCCCAGTTGCTCGAGCGCGCGTCGGTCGCTCGAGGGCCGGACGAGTGCCCGGACGCGGTGGCCCAGCTCGACCGCGCGCTGGGCCGCGTGCCCGCCGACCAGGCCGGTCGCCCCGGTCATGAAGATCGTCTTGGAATTCGTGCTCATCGCGGGTAAGCGGCGGCCTTGGCCGCATTCCTTCGTGGAAAAAAAGACGCCCCGCGCGGCTGGCGCTCAGACACGGGTGACGCGGGTTCGACCACATCGTACCCCATGCGACCCTGGTCGCAAGAGACGCTCGTGGGTTGAAACCGCGGCCAGCCCAGGCACCTCCGCGAATTCAAGGGTGAAAAACGACCAGGGATTCGCGACGGAACTCCCAGCGCCCAGGCACTCGGGTGGCGTGGCTCAGCTCGAGCCCGGGCCGCGCGAAGGGGTGTGCTCCACCAGACGATCCAGGGCCGCGACGGTTCGCCCGGCAGCGCCGTGCTGGGCCAGGACAAAGTCACGCCCCGCCACTCCGCGGGCGGTGGCCGTCTCGGGATCGTCCAGGTCGTCGAGCAATCCCCGTGAGAGTCCCTCGGCGTCGGCGACCCGCCTGGCGGCTCCGCGTGCCAGGAGCTGATCGACGGTCTCGCGAAAATTCGCCGTGTGTGGGCCAAACATCACCGAGGCCCCATAGGCGGCGGGCTCCATCATGTTTTGCCCGCCACGACCTGGTTTCAAGCTCCCGCCGACGAACGCGACATCGGCCAGCCCCCACACCGCGGCAAGCTCGCCCAGGGTGTCAAACAGGATGATGGGGGGCTTTTGACCATGGACCGGTTTCAGGGGACCCTTGATCGTGCTGCGTCTGATGACCGTTTCGCCGGCTCGCTCGAGTTCCCGAGCGACGGAATCCCAGCGCTCCGCGTGACGGGGGGCGACGATCAGCCGCAGGTTCGCGTGCTGCCCGCGCGCCTTGAG
>JAKBAP010000516.1 GCA_021808995.1 Planctomycetota bacterium
TCCGGGTCGCGCGTGCGTCGATCGCGTTCTCGAGCAGCTCCTTGACCACGCTCGCCGGCCGCTCGACGACCTCGCCCGCGGCAATCTGATTGATCACGCTCGCCGCCAGCCGGTGTATCACCCCCATGACCGTCCCCTCATTACGCGATCACCTCTTCGCTCGAGTATACCGCGTGATCTTACGTTCAGAAAGAGGGACCGGGGCGAAGGAACCAGAAGAGCCAACAAGACGGCTTCACCGCGTGCGAGGGCGGCCCGTCGATCCCCCGGCGGGCATCCATCATTTCCTTGATACGCGATGCCGGGGTTGACCGAGTCGGCCATTCGCCGTACCGTGTCGCCGCGCGGGGATCGCGTCTCGTCGCGAGTGTACGCCTGGACTTGTCGAATCACCGGCCTTGAGGCCAAGGATGGCCCCTTGATCATCGATCGTAGCCACATCCTGGTCCTGAATTATAACGGCCAGGACCTACTCGCCGAGTGCTTGCCAAGCATCGTTCAGGCGGCCCGGCTAGCCCCTGTTCCTTGCCGTGTCACGGTTGTCGACAACGGCTCGGCGGACGATCCGGCCGGGTTGCTGGCGGCGATCGACCCCGAGATTGGTTTGATTCGCCACGCCAATCGCGGGTTGGCGTCGTTTAACGAGGTGCTGGCGGGGCTCGACGAACCGGTCGTGTTGTTGCTGAATAACGACGTCAAGCTCGCGCACGACGCCGTCGGTCCGTTGCTCGAAACCTTCAAGAACCAACCTGACGCCCTCTTCTCGGCCCCGCGGTGCTGGACCTTCGACGGGAGTACTTACGAGGGAATGCGCACCCGCGTGCGGTTTCGTCGTGGGCTCGTCCAGGGAATGAGCCGGGTTCCCGGGGTCATGCGGCTGGTCGATCGCCCCGACCTCACAGCGGCGGCCGGGCCTGTCCTGGCTGTCCACCGCCGGCGGTTCCTTGCGCTGGGGGGCTACGACCCTGTCTTTTTCCCCGGACGAATCGAGGACCTCGACCTCGGATTTCGCGGATGGATGGCTGGGTTCCGAGGTTATTACGTCCCGGAATCGTTGGCTTATCACAAGGGTTTCGCCACCTTCGAGGCGACCTTTGGCGCGCGTGGTTGCGACGTCCTGGCGATCCGCAACACCCTGATCTTCATGTGGAAAAACACGTCCGGCCGGCGGTTGCGCTCGCATCTGGGGTGGCTCCCCGCGCGGCTGGTCTATTCGCTGGTTCGCGGGCGCACGGAATTCGCGAGGGGACTGCTCGGGGCCGTGTCCCGACTCGGTGAGGTGATGGCTGGTCGGCGTGCCCTCGCGGTCGGCGAGCCAGGCTGGCTGGAACGGCAGGAAGACTTTTACAAACGGTTCACGTGGTAGCCGCGAAGGAGTGCGCTTGATGTCATCGCGGACGGGATCGAGGCTCCTGATCGACGCGCGCCCCCACGGACCCCGCGGCCCCCTGGCGGCCGAGCGGATCCTGGGTCGGAGCGTGCTTGAGCGGCTGCTCGACCTGGCCTCGGCCGCGATCGACCCCGGCGAGCCGATCCAGGTCCACGCTCGCGAGGAAGACCATCGACAACTCCGCCTCCTGGCCGCCCATCCGCATCCGGGGGGGGTGATCTTCGTGTCGGGAGCGCCGCCGTCGGGGGTGGTCGTGCTCGAATCCAGTCGAATCTACGATCCCAAACGACTCTCCCGAAGGCTCGGTCGGGGCCAATCACCCGACATGGCCGTGATCTGGCGGCTTGATCGACCCGAAACCCTGGCCGCCGCCGAGGACGAGCTCCGCAGACGAGCCACCTATCAGCCCCTCGGTTCCTACTGGGCGTTTCCACTTGCCGATTGGCTGACCGCGCGACTCGTCTCCACCCGTGTCCGACCTACCCTCCTTACCCTCATCGCGGCCTTCCTCATGCTGGGTGGGGCCGCCCTGGTCGCCATGGAATCGAGCACCCACCTGGCCATCGCCGGAATGCTCGCGCTGGCCCTTGTCCTCGACACCGCCGACGGCCGGCTCGCCAGGCTTCAGGGGACCGCGTCGGCCTTTGGACGGTGGCTCGACCAGGTCCTTGACGAGCTCGCCGATCTCACCCTCCACGCCGCGATCGCATGGGCCGCCTTCCGCGCCCACGGAGAGCACGGCTGGCTACTCCTGGGAATCCTCTATGCCTCTGGAAAGTACCTCTTCCTGACCCAGTCGCTCCTTGGCGAGGAGCTCGAGGCCAGTCTCTCTCGGAGCGCTCAGCCAGACCAGGACGCGGGGCCCGCTTCGCTGCCCGCGCGGATGATTCGGTTGGCGGGCCACGCCGATGTGCGATGGCATCTCTGGATTGTGCTGTCCGCGCTTGGGCGGCTCGAGCTGGCTCTGCTTGCTTATGCCCTTTATTTCCCGGCCCGGGCGATGGCGGGGATGGTTCGGAAGGGGGTCAGGCATGGCTGAGCCTCGAGTCTCGGTTTTGATCGTCGCGCGAAACGAGGCCGACAATCTCGCCGATTGCCTGCGCGCGACGCGCTGGGCGTTCGAGCGCATCGTGGTTGTCGACGCCTCGAGCCGCGACGCCACGCTCGACATCGCGCTGGCCGAGGCCGACAAGGTCGCGGTCCGGGTCTTCGATGATTTCGCCACTCAGCGCAATTTCGCGATGGCGCTCGCGACCGGCGATTGGGTTTTCGCCGTGGACGCCGACGAGCGTTCGACTCCTGGCCTGGCCGCGGAAATCCGCCGCTCCCTGGCTGATCCCCACAATGTTCATCGGGGGTTTCGGGTCCCGATTCGTAGTTTCGTGCTGGGGCGGCGATTTCGCTTTTCCGGGACGCAGTGCGACCTGCCATTGCGGCTCTTTCGCCGTGATTCTGGTTGCTGGACCGGGCTCGTGCATGAGACCGTCGCCCTGAATGGAAGCGTCGGGACACTTTCATGGGCGCTCGAGCACCACACCTTGCCCGATACCCGGACCTTCCTGGCCAAGATCAACGACTACACCACGCTCGAGGCGAAAGAGCTCGCCCGCCGCGGCCAGCCGTTCCGTTGGATCGACCTCGTCGTTCGCCCCGTATGGGTATTTATGAAACTGTATTTCTATAAACAAGGATTTCGAGACGGGCTCGAGGGTTTTATGTTTTGCGCGCTTTCGGGTGTTTCCGCCTTTGTCAGGGCGTGCAAGCATCGGGAGCTGGCGGGAATGTCGCGAACGACCGAGACGACGTCCGGGCGTCGCCCAGGGCGACTGTCCATGGGGAGCGCCGCATGATCGCCGTTCATGAGGCCTGCGTGGGTGCTCGGTTCGACGCGCTCGAGGGTCGGTTCAAATCGACGCTCCAGCCGGACGATCCGCGGTTGGTCGCCGTGATCGAGGGCCTTTTGCCGCTCGATGGCCGGCGGGTGCTTGACCTGGGGTGCGGCAAGGGGCGGTTTGGCCGCGCGCTCGCGGAGCGTGGGGCCGGCGTCGTTGGGCTGGATCTCTCGGCGGCGATGTTGCGGGACGCCCATGGGCTGGAACGAGTCCGGGGCTCGATCCGTCGGCTGCCGTTCGCGGATG
>JAKBAP010000517.1 GCA_021808995.1 Planctomycetota bacterium
ATGGTACGCGGGGATGGCATCGATCGTTGCCGTTTAGAGCCCGAGTGATCGGCGCTTGCGATAGAGGGTGCTCTTGTCGATGCCGAGGATTTCGGCGGCTTTTTCTAGGGAATCATGGGCGGCCAGGACGCGGCGGATGTGCTCGCACTCGAGCTCGACGAGCGTGACTGGCCCGCCGAGCTCGACGCGGGGGGCGTGGGCGGATTCGCCGTCTCGCTGGCCGCGGACCACGCGATCCGGCAGGTCGGCGAGGGAGATTTCGCCCGAGCTCGCGAAGATAACGGCGCGTTCGACGGCGTTTCGCAGCTCTCGGAGATTGCCCGGCCAGGCGTAGGCCAGGATCGCGGCGGTGGCGCTGGGGGAGAAACCGCCGATGGTCTTGCCAAGTTGTCGCGAGAAAAACTGGAGTAAGTGCCCCGCGATGACAAGCCGGTCGGATCGATCGCGGAGCGGCGGCGGGACGAGCTCGACGACGCTCAGGCGAAAAAAGAGATCCTCGCGAAAGCGCCCCCCCGCGACGGCGGCGTCGAGGTCGTGGTTGGTCGCGGCGATCAACCGGACGTCGGCCGATCGGACCCGGGTTTCGCCTAGCCGTTCGTATTGTTTGTCCTGGAGAAACCGGAGCAGCTTGGGCTGAAGCGGCCCGGGCAGGTCGCCGATCTCGTCCAGGAACAGGGTCCCTCCCTGGGCGGTCTCGACCTTGCCGGCGACATCGGCGATAGCGCTCGTGAACGCCCCCTTGGCGTGACCAAACAGGTCGCTCTCGAGAAGCTCGCCGGTCAGACTCGGACAGCTCACCGTGACGAAGGGTCCGTTCGCGCGCGGGCTCCAAGCGTGGATCGCCCGGGCCAGAACCCCCTTGCCCACGCCGCTTTCGCCTCGGATCAACACCGCCGCGTCGGTCGTGGCGACCCGTTTCGCCTGATTCTCGACCGCGGTCACCAGTGAGTCGTCACTCCCGAGCCGGGCCTCCGGGATCTCACGCGCGAGCCGCTGCTCAAGGTCGAAAACGCGATGCCTGAGCCCCCGCAGACGCTCAACCCGGCCCAGAACCAGACGCAAGTCGTCCGGTTTGAACGGTTTGGGTAGGTAGTCAAACGCCCCTTCGCGCATCGCCATGACCGCCCCCGGGATGCTCGCGTAGGCCGTCATCACGACAACCGCCGTCTCGGCCGGGGCCCCCGCCGAGCGATCCAGCAGCTCGAGCCCGTTCTCTTGCTTGAGCCTCACATCGACGAACGCCACGTCGAATGACTCGCGCTTGAGCAACCCCCGCGCCGCCCCCAGCCCAGCCGCCTGAGCAACCTCGCAGCCTTGCGATTCCAACGCGACCCGGAGCATCGCCCGAATGTTCGGCTCGTCGTCGACCACCAGAATCCGCATCGGCGAAAACACCCCCGTCGGTTCGATCATCCCAACTGTCAACCCTATCGTACCCAGAAGACCCCACCACCGCGATCGATTGCCAGAAGATCGGCGAATGGTATCATCAAGACATGAAATTCACATTCGACGCCAAGCCAGTCCTCAAGTGGGCGGGGGGGAAACAGAGCCTCGCCGACCGGCTGATCCGGTTTTTTCCCACGGACTTTTCCCGATATTACGAGCCGTTCGTCGGAGGCGGGAGCGTGCTTCTGGCGCTTCGGCCCAAGCAAGCCGTGATCGGGGACTTGAACGACTGGTTGCTCGACACCTACGTCGCTCTTCGCAAGGACCACCTCCAGGTCGCGCGCTATCTCGACGCGATGGTCAACACGCGGGAGGAATTCGAGCGAATTCGCCGCGTCGACCCGGCTAGCCTCGATCCCTTTCAACGAGCGGCCCACCTGATCTATTTGAATAAAACCTGTTTTCGGGGGCTCTTTCGTGTCAATCGCCAGGGGCGTTTCAACGTCCCCTATGGGGCCTACGATAGGCGCTATCACGACCCCGACAATCTGGCCACGGTCGCCGCGTGCCTGCGCGGGGTCGAGATCCGATACGCCGACTTCGAGCTCTGCCTGGCCGATGTATTGGACGAGGACTTCGTCTATATGGACCCGCCCTACCACAAGCAAGGGGGATACTCAGACTTTGACCGGTACACCAAGTGGAAATTCCGCGAAGCCGACCACGTTCGCCTCGCCGCCCTCTGCCGAGACCTGGATCTCAGAGGGGTGCGCTGGGCCTTGAGCAACAGCGATACGCCCTTTGTACGCGAGCTGTTCCAGGGCTACACGATGCACGCGATATCCACCCGCCGGGAGATTAATCTCAACTCCCAGGAACGAGACATCAGTGAGCTTTTCATCACCAATTATGGCGATGACGACCACGACGAGTGACGACCCTAGGGCCGGTCCGCCGCCGACTCATGCCAGGACCCCCGTTACGACCTGGCCGTCGACGTCGGTCAAGCGAAAATCACGCCCCGCGTAACGATAGACTAGCCGCGTGTGGTCGATTCCCATCAGGTGCAAGATCGTCGCGTGGTAGTCATGCACGTGGACGGGATTGGCCACGATGCGAGCGCCAAATTCGTCGGTTTCGCCGTAGGCCAGGCCCCGTTTCACCCCGGCCCCGGCCAGAAGGGCGGTGAATGCCTTGGCGTAATGATTGCGCCCCTTGGTCGTGGGGTTGTCGGTCCAAGGAGTGCGGCCAAACTCGGTGCAGATGGCCACGAGCGTCTGGTCGAGCAAGCCTCGGCTCTTAAGGTCGGCGAGCAAGGCCGCGATCGCGCGGTCGACCCTGGCGGCCTTGGGGATGTGGTCGCGCATGTCGCCGTGTGAATCCCAGTTGTTGCTCGACCCGTTGTCGATGATCTCGACCACGCGCGCCCCGCGTTCGACCAGTCTGCGCGCGATCAGGCACTGGAAGGCGAACGATTTCGGGTTGTCGTCGAGCGCACCATAGGCGGCCTTGACGTGGGGGGGCTCGGAGGCGGCGTTCAGGGCCTCGGGCGCTTCGCGCATCATCCCGGCGGCCACGTCGAAGCTAGCGATTCGAGCGCGGACGTCGGCGTCGTCGGGGCGCGCCTGGGCGTAATCGCGGTCCAGATCGGCGAGCATCATTCGCTCGAGCTCCAGGAGCCTCACGGGCCGGGCCTGGGGGGCCAGGTCGGGGATCGGGTCATCCCCTGGCACAACCCGGACCCCCTGATGGATCGGGGGGAGGAATCCGTTACTGAAGACCTGGGTGCCGGCGTATGGCAGGTTTTCGCAGAGGACGATGTACGAGGGGAGATTGGCGTTCAACGTGCCGAGCCCATGGCTGAGCCACGAGCCCAGGCTCGGCAGGGGGACCGTGGCCGAGCCGGTATGCATGGCCAGGACCGCCTGGAAATGCTCCACGATGTCGGTGTGCAGAGTGCGAATCACGCATAGCTCATCGGCCATTCGCCCCAGGTTGGGAAAAAGCTCGCTGATCATGAGACCTGATTGGCCCCGTGCGTGGAACTGAAACGGCGAGGGTAGGAGTGGCTGGCTGTTGTTTTCGTTGGGCCTGAGGCCAACCGAGGGGACGCTCTTCCCCTGCCGGCGCGCGAG
>JAKBAP010000518.1 GCA_021808995.1 Planctomycetota bacterium
AGGTGCGGATAGAGCACTGGGTTTTGAAAAACCATCGCCAGATCGCGATCGCGGGGCGACACGTTAGCCATGTCGCGGCCGTCGAACGTGATCCCCCCCGACGTCGCCGCGTCGAGCCCCGCGATCAGCCTGAGCAAGGTCGACTTCCCACTCCCCGAGGGACCCAGGACGACGAGCAGCTCGCCGCTCGGTATCCTAAGATCAAGTGGGTGCAATCCGACCACGCCTCGTGGGTGGGTCTTGGCCAGGGATGACAGCTCGATCGTGACCAAAAACACCCTCCCCGGCGCAAGAGACATCCACCGCGACGAATGATACCAGATGCGATTGTCGCGATCCCGAACCTCCGCGGAAAGCCTCCGCCGGCCTCAATGACGAGACAAGGCGAGCAACGACGGCGATCGAACGTCGTGGCGTCTCCTGGGACAATCTTCCTGGCCGCGAGAGCCTCCGCGAGCCGATCCCCGACCTGGTGCGGGACCTAGCGGTCGAGGTGCTCGGCGAAACGAACACCAAGGCCGAAATGACCCGCAAAGTGCGTGAATACTTCGAGGCGGATGTCGTCCTGGTCTGGTTGATCGATCCCCGGAAACACTCGGCCCGTATCTTCTCAAGGGGTGAAAAGTCGGTCCTGGTTCGCGAGGACCAGGTCCTTGCCGGGGGTGCCGTCTTGCCGGGATTCGTCGTTCCCCTTCGCGGAGTTGCTTGACGGTGGCCGACGACCCAGTGGCGGCTGATCGTTCCGCGGTCGGTTCGCGACGGTGTTACGTCGGCGATTGATGATGTCGAGCTCGAGGGGGGCTTCGCGTCCCTTGTCCGAAGGGGGTGCTTTTGCAATAATAGATTCGAGCACGATGCCCCCACCGGGTAGGCACGGATCATCCGGCCTCCCTCCTCGGGAAAACACGCCATGCCCTGGACCAAGCGCGATTTCTTGACTGGACTCGGATTGGCGATAGCGGCTTTCGCGGCCTGTGCGGCCGTGGCCGGGACTCCCGAGAAACCCGGCGTGGCCGCGCCCGAGGCGTTCTCGGCCCTGCAGAAGGACCACTGGGCCTATAAGCCCATCGTGAGAGCCCCTCTTCCGGCCGTGACGGATCGCGCGTGGGTCCGAAATCCGATCGACGCCTTTATCCTGGCCTCCCTTGAGGAGGTCGGCGGCAAGCCGAGTCCCGAGGCCAGCCGGGTCGCCTTGATTCGCCGGCTCACGTTCGACCTGACCGGTCTGCCCCCCACGCCGGCCGAGACCACCGCGTTTCTCGCGGATTCCCGCCCCGACGCCTACGAGCGGCTCGTCGATCGGCTACTGGCGAGCCCCCGGTTTGGAGAGCGCTGGGGTCAGCATTGGCTCGACCTCGCGCACTACGCCGATTCCAACGGATTCGAGCTCGACGCCGAGCGCCCCGACGCCTGGCGGTATCGCGACTGGGTAATCAGTGCTCAAAATAGCGACCTTCCTTATGACCGCTTCGTCGCCCTTCAGCTCGCGGGCGATGAGCTGGCCCCTGGCGATCCGGGCTCGCTCATCGCGACCGGATTTTGCCGGAGCGGCCCGCGCGAGGTTGTCGGTGGCAACGTGATCCCCGAGGTCAAGCGGCAGACCGAGCTCTCCGAGATCACGGGCACCGTGGGCTCGGTGTTCATGGGCCTCACCATGGGTTGTGCCCGCTGCCACGATCATAAATTCGACGCGATCCCCTCGACCGATTATTACCGGCTCCAGGCGTTTTTCGCGGCCTCGGAATTGACCGACGTACCGATCGCGTCGGAGCAGGAAAGAAAGGCCTACGAGGCCGCGTCCAAGGCGATCGAGGCCAAGACGGCACCTCTGCGAAAGGCGATGTCGGAGCTCGAGGCTCCCTATCGGGCCGCGCTGTCGGCGGCCAAGACGAGCATGCTCACGCCGGAAGAGCGGTTGATCGCGGCCACGCCCGAGAAAGATCGCACGCCCAGCCAGAAAAAGCGGGCGAAGGGGTTGGAGACATCGCTCCGGATTATCTGGGAAGAGGTCGCGGAGGCCGTTCATGCGAACCCCGCCGACCATGCCCGGCGTGAGGCGCTCAAGCACCAGATTTACGAGCTTGAGCGGACGCTCCCCCGGCCTCCAGCCCATGCGATGGCGCTCGTCGATGAGCGGGAAAAGGCCGACGACGTGTTCGTGCTTCGTCGGGGCGATTACCGCAATCGGGGTCCGCGGGTTTCTCCTCGACCGCCCGGTGTGATCCTGGCCTCGCAGCGAGGGCCAGCGTTTACCGAGGGTTCAATCACGCCCCGAGAGTCCAAGACGGGGCGGAGGTCGGCCCTGGCCGCGTGGATGGCGCGGACCGACAACCCACTCACGCCGCGGGTGATCGTCAATCGTCTCTGGCAGCATCACTATGGACGCGGAATCGTGGCCACGCCCAGCGATTTTGGCGTCCGGGGCGAATCTCCCACGCATCCTGAATTGCTCGATTGGCTGGCCGCCGAGCTGGTCGACCAGGGCTGGCGGCTCAAGCCGATCCACCGGCTCATGGTCACCTCGGCCGCCTATCGGCAGGCCAGCGACCCGGCCACCAGCCTGGCCGCCGACGATCCCGAGAATGACTTTCTTAGCCACATGAATCGCCGCAGGCTCGACGCCGAGGGGATCCGTGATGCCATGCTGTGCGTCTCCGGCGACCTTAACCCGCGCATGGGGGGGCCTGGCGTCATCGCTCCCTTGGAAAAGGAAATCAAGGATCTGATCTTCACCGAGCAGGAAGTCGTCGACCTCTGGCCGGTCGACCCGAGCCCGGCCCAGTACCACAGGCGCTCGATCTATCTTTTTCGCAAGCGGAACGTCCGGTATCCCCTGCTCGACGCCTTCGACGCCCCGGATACCCAGACCGCCTGCCCACGCCGCGAAACCAGCACCCACGCCTTGCAGGCGCTCACCTTGATCAATGGCGAGTTCACCACGGAGCGGGCACGCATGCTCGCCGCGCTCGCCCTCGGGGACCCTGGCGGTCGTGACCACGCCGTTCAGGCCCTCTATCGGCGCGTGCTCGCTCGAAAAGCGTCCCAATCCGAGCTCGCCCGGGCGCGCGGCTTTCTCGCGATCCAGGCCGAGCTCCTGGCCAAGGAAGGCTCGGGGTCCAAGGCCGAGAAAGACGCCTGGGTCGATTTCGCGATTGCTCTTTTGAATTGCAATGAATTCCTTTATGTTCCCTGATGATTCGCCTGGCTCCTGGCGTGTGCGCGGCCTGTCACTGGATTGGGAATCGAGCGGAGAGACTGATTATGGACGGACAAAAGCCCGATCGATGCCCTGGCCCTCAACCCTTTTTCGGTTGTGACCGTCGCGCGTTTCTCAAGACCGCGGGGGGTGGGTTCGGGCTCCTGGGACTGGCCGACCTGCTGGGACGCGAGACCCAGGCCGCCGCGCCCATGAACCCGCTGGCCGCGCGTAGGGGGCATTTCCCCGCCAAGGCCAATCGCTGTATTTTCTTGTTCATGACGGGCGGTCCGAGCCAGATGGACCTCTTCGAT
>JAKBAP010000519.1 GCA_021808995.1 Planctomycetota bacterium
CCATAACGAAATCCATGACGACTTGAAGGGTGGTCCATGAAGCTGGGGCGCATCATGCTGATTCTCATGGCGGTCGCGGCGGGGTGTCAGGCCCGCGACGTCCTTTCGTGGTCGCGGCCTCCGATCCGGGTCGGGATCCTGCATTCACAAACGGGGGCGATGGCCGAGATCGAGCAATCCATGATCGACGCCGAGATCATGGCACTCGAGGAGATTAACGCATCGGGGGGGCTTCTCGGCGGTCGGCGGGTGGAATGGACCATCGCCGATGGCCAATCCGACGCCGCCGTCTTCGCGCGCGAGGCGCGACGGCTCCTCCTGGAAGTCAAGGTCCAGGCGATCTTCGGTTGTTACACGTCGTTTTCGCGCAAGGCCGTGCTTCCGGAAGTCGAGGACGCGGGGGGGCTGCTGTTCTACCCGGCTTACTACGAGGGGCTCGAGCAATCCCCCAATGTCGCCTATATCGGCGCGGCCCCCAACCAGCAGATCATCCCCACCTTGAAATGGGCCCATGACCATCTCGGGGCGCGGTCGTTTTACCTGATCGGCGTCGATTCCCTCTATTCCCATGGGCTCAACGAGATCATCAAGGACGTCGTTTACTCGCTCGACGCGCGAATCGTCGGCGAGCATTACGTGTCGTTCAATTCCCAGGATTTCCGCGACCCGATCGCGGCGATCAAGGAGGCCAGGCCCGACATGGTGATCAATTCGCTCACTGGCGCGTCCAACTCGCGATTTTGCCACGAATTACGAGCCGCCGGCGCGACCTCGGCCGGATACCCCATGATCTCCTACACCCTCGACGAGGAATTGGTCCAGAGGCTTCCGTCGTCCGACGTGGCTGGCGATTATCTCACCGCCAGTTATCTCCAGGTGATCAATACCCCTGAAAATCACGCGTTCATCGAACGCTTCAAGGCCAGGTTCGGTCGCGACCGGGTCACGAGCGACCTTGTCGATACGGCCTACAACGGCGTCCGGTTCTGGGCGCAGGCCGTCCAGGAAGCGGAAACCGACACGCCGCGAGCCGTCCGAGCAATGCTCGGCCGCCAGAGCTTGAACGCCCCCGAGGGCATCATCTCGATCGACGCGACCACTCAGCACGCCTGGCGGCCGCTCTACATCGGAAAGGTTCGCCCCGATCGCACGATCGAGATCCTCTGGTCGTCGGAAACCCCGATCCGCCCCGAACCATTCCCATCAGGCCGAACTCACGCCGATTGGAATCGATTCGTCGACCATTTGCGCGATCAATGGGGCGGAAACTGGGTCAACCAGGCGACCTCCGGCCAGCCCACCACGCCCCCCGAACGCTCGCCTCGTCGTTCCCAGGCGACCAAATCTCAATAGAATACGGATACGGTTATGAGCACACAAACAAAAAAACAATACGGCCGAAATATCAGCATCAGGACCAGGCTCTTGTTCTGGTTCTTGATGATTTCACTGGTCCCCTGCGGCTTGCTTACCGTGTTGATCTCGCTGTACTCGGCCGGTTCGCTGGAAAAGACGGTCCGTCAGGGATTGCTCGCGATCTCGGACGCCAAGACGACTCAGCTCGAGGATTTCATCCGCGAGCGCAAGGCCCACATGCACGCGATCTCCAAGGCCCCGACGATCATTGGCGCGATCACGTCCCTGGGCGAGATCCGCAAGCAGGAATCCGTGACGTCGCCCGCCTATCTTCTGGCCGCCGGAAAATACCGCGAGTATCTCGCCAACCTGGTCGAGGTTTACGGCTACGCCAACGCGTTCTTGATCGATCCAGACGCCAATGTCCTCTATCAGGTCACGACCGACATCGATCCCGGGGCGAATCTGACGACCGGACCGCTCAAGGATTCGGAATTCGCCAAGGTCGTCGACCGCGTGCGAACTCTCTTGCAGGTCGAGGTTTCGAATTATCAGATGTATCATGGCAAGCAGGATCCCGCGGCCTTCATCGTCGGACCGGTGTTTCAGGAAAAGCGAATCGTCGGTTACGTGGCGCTCGAATTGGGCAATAGTCAGGTGTTTCGCGTGTTCACCGATTATGACGGTCTGGGCGATACGGGGGAGGCGGTCGTGGCCAGCCGGGACGGCGACGATCTCTGGTTCATCGCCCCTTCCCGGCACGATTCCACCCTGCAATTCAGCCGGATTTCGATAAGCGCGTCGAGCGCGCTCGCGATGCGGCGCGCGGTCCAGGGCGAGCGTGGATATGGGCGAACCTTGGATTATCGTGGGGTCGAGGTCGTCGGCGTGTGGTCGTATCTTCCGTCATTTCGCTGGGGGATGGTCGTCAAGCAGGATGTCTCGGAGGCGTTTGTCCTGATTTCGCGGCAGAGCAAGATCGTGGCCGTTCTCCTGGTGTTCACGGTGCTGTTGGTCGCGTTGGTCGCGCTCGTGATCGCGCGGGGGATCACGCAGCCGATTCGCAACGCGGCGGCCGCCGCCGAGCGGGTCGCCGGGGGCGACCTCATGGTCGAATTCAAGGGAAGCGCGCCGGGCGAGGCGGGCGCGCTCCTTGATTCGGTTCGCAAGATGATCTTCGACCTGCGCTCCCTGATTGGCAAGATTCAGCGCTCGAGCATCACCCTCTTGTCGACGGCGACCGAGATCGCCGCCGCGAGTCGCCAGCAGGAGCAGGCGGTCTACGATTATGGTGCCTCGACCAATGAGGCGGCCGCCGCGGTCAATGAAATCTCGGCCACCAGCCAGGAATTGCTCAAGACAATGAACGAGGTCAACCAGGTCGCCAATCAGGCGGCCCGGACCGCATCGACCGGGCAAGAAAGCCTGCTCAGCATGGACCAGACGATGCGCCAGCTCGCGGAATCGACGGGCTCGATCAGCTCGCGATTATCGGTGATCAGCGAGCGGGCGGCCAATATCAACCTGGTGGTGACGACGATCACCAAGGTCGCCGACCAGACGAATCTGCTCTCGATCAACGCCGCGATCGAGGCCGAAAAGGCCGGTGAATACGGCCTGGGATTCCTGGTCGTCGCGCGTGAGATCCGTCGGCTCGCCGATCAGACGGCGGTGGCGACGCTCGATATCGAGCGCATGGTCAAGGAGATGCAATACAGTGTCTCGGCCGGTGTGATGGAGATGGACAAATTCAGCGAGCAGGTGCGGCACGTCGTGGGGGAGGTGGGCCACATCGGTGGCCAGCTTGGTCAGATCATCACGGGCGCTCAAGGGATGCATCATCGTTTCGATCAGGTTACCGAGGGGATGAGAGTGCAATCGCAGGGGGCCGAGCAGATTCGCGAGGCGATGGCGCGGCTTTCCGAGGCGGCTGGTCAAACGTCACTGACCCTCCGTGAATTCAACAAGGCCACCGATCGCCTCCGCGAAGCCGTGGGCGGTCTCAAGGACGAGGTCTCTCGGTTCACGGTCGGTCCCGCCGAAATGCCAGTCTTGTCCCAACCGGTTTCCTTGTCGTCGTGATTCCATGGAGCCGGGACCCTCATGCTCCTCCTGACCTTCATCGCCGGTTCGAATCGCCACGCCGTCG
>JAKBAP010000063.1 GCA_021808995.1 Planctomycetota bacterium
CGGCTCACTCGGTCTCTCCATGAGGACGGCTTTTATGTGTTTGACGGTCGCAACGCTCGATACGAACTGATTCCCGATCCCGCGGAGTTCGCGGCTTTCGCGACCAGGGTTAGCGAGCGAAGAACTGCGTCGCTCGCGGACGCGTTCAGAATGCTGACCGATGGCGAGGCCACGCTGCTTGACTCCCTCGGAGCCAACGAGGGTGTCTCCGACTTTGTTCACTCGCCGGGAATCAAGTCGATGAACATGTTCTTTGGGAACGGGTTTTTTCAATTCCCGCTTTGGATCGGCGACCAGTCCTCCCATCGTTATTGCGACTTGGACAGTGATCTGGGCGGCGTCAACGACGGCCTGGCCTCCATCGTCGAATTGAACCTCGATTCTCGTTACGAAGGAGCCCAAGTGTGTAAGCTCGCACTCAAATGGGCAAAGGGCGATCGCACCTATTGGATCGATTTGAAGCGAGGTGCGATCCCGCTTCGAATCGTCGATCACTCTCCCCCCTCTCACACTGTCAGTGTCATCCGATTTGATGATCTTGAGGAGGTGCGGGACCGGGGTTGGTTTCCTCGGCGCATGCTCCATTACATCGGGTCCGGCGACCGGGTGGAGCAGTTGGTCGTGACGAAAATGGACACGCGGAACAAGCCGCCCTTGTCTCGGTTCGCCCTCGAGTTTTCGAAACCAATCGCGATGGTGGATGAGTTGAGGAAGTTCGTCTATTCGCCTCGGCGGACGTGGTCGCTTCTCGATCTTCCTCGTCCCGGCTCACCCGGCGCAAGGTACGCGCCAACCTTGGACCAGTCCCTGTCGGACAAGATGCCGGGCGAGATCTCACCTGGAACTCCATGGGGGTTGATCGCCCGCGCCGGCGTTGCATTGACGACGCTGGTCTCGGCCTGGGTCTTCCTCAAGGCTCGACGTCGCCGATTCACGGGGGTCTGAAGTGAGAACGTTTCGAAAGGACGATGGGATCCTGGCGTTTACATTGATCGAGTTGATGGTCGTGATGTCCGTGATCGCGATTCTGGCGGGGCTGCTCTTTCCCGCCGTTCAGTCCGCGCGGGAGTCCGCTCGGAGAGTCGGATGTCTCAACAACGTGGGGCAAATCGCACTCGCGCTCCAAGGTTATGTTGCCCAGCAAAACGTCTTGCCGGGTATCGACCTGGCCACCTACACCCCCCCCAAGAAAACGTTTCAGGTAGCGACCTATTTCCATAGCCCGATCGTTCGTATCCTCCCGGAGCTGGAACAGACACCCCTCTTCAATTCCGTGAATTTCGCGTTTCCGGCGGTGCAAGGCGCGGGGGTTAATCAGACCGCGATGAAGACCGTGCTGGCAGTGCTCCTTTGTCCCTCCGACCGGCAGCCGCGGGTGCCGGGTTACGGTCGAGTCAATTATCGCTTCAGCCTGGGCCCTTCGCCGATATGGGCCGCCAGCACTGTTTATCCTCCCTCCCTGGACGGGCCATTCACGGTTTTCGCCTCCTACACTCCGTCCGGGTTCCCTGACGGGCTTTCGACGACCGTCGGGATGTCGGAACGCCTTGAGGGCGACTGGACCAAGGGGCCTTTCAAATGGGGCGGAGATTACCTTTACGTGGCGACCGCGACCTACCCCTACATCGCGCCCGACCTGTACGATCCCGACCATGCGATACGCTACCGCGCTGGGCTGAGCCTGTCGCTCCCCCAGGAGTCTCGCGGTGGCGAGAGCTGGCTCCTCTCCGGACTTCACTTCACGAATTACAACCACTGCGCGACCCCCAACATGCGGATCCCCGATTGTTCGCTCAGCAACGACTCGGAGAACCATCTTATGTTCAGAATAAACCAGCAGGGAGTCTTCAAGGCGACCAGCTACCACCCTGGAGGCGTCAATGCCGCGCTCATGGACGGATCCGCGAGGTTCTTCCGAGACGGCGTTGACATGAGAGTGTGGCGAGCGGTGTCCACTCGCTCCGGATGTGAAGTCGTTGAATTCCGACGGGAAGTAACAAACAAGAAGAAAACGGCTCATCCGGGATTCCGGGCGGTTGTGGACTTGGCGTCCCCCTACGACTCGCCATCCCTGGGCCTCGGCTTGCGGTCGTGGGGAGTCCGAGGACACGCACTTGAGCATTGGCCCTTCGGTTGGATTTTTCTGGTTAAGCGAGTCCATGGATCTGGGAACTTATTCCGCCGGCCGCGCGTCTTGAGCAGCAACGACATTCATCCGGATCTGGGCCGGTCGGCGTTCCGAATATCGGATCCGGATTGTCGCGGCCCTAAGTCCTTGATAGATTTGTTGCACGTAAGTTATACAAGCACACACGCCGCTCCAGGTCCCAGTTCGTCCATGCTTGCACATGTTCGCTGAGAATCCCCTATTCCTGGAAGGAAATGATCGTGGATTCAGAGAGCCCGGTCAGTCGTCGTTGGATCATGCAAGGAATCGGCGCGGTGGGGGTGGGGGCATTCGCGGCGGGAACGCTCAAGGGGGAGAGCCCCCCGCCCGCGAAGGACCATGCCGCCGAGGTGACGTTGCTGCCGACGAGAAAGCTCGGGCGCAATGGTCCGATGGTGCCGATGCTCGCCATGGGGGGCGACATGGAGGCCAACAGCGCCCCCGGCCTGATCAACCGGGCCTGGGCGTCGGGCATGCGTTATTACGACACCGCTCAAAAGTACGGCCACGCGCGTGAGGAGGGGGTCTATCGCCGCTGGTTCGCCGCCCATCCCGAGCGCCGAGAGGACATCTTCCTGGTCTCCAAGGACTACCCGACGAAAAAGGGGCCCGAGGAACTGCTCGAGATGATCGACAAGCGGCTCGAGGCGATCGGCACCGATTACCTCGACCTGTATTTCATTCACCAGCTTTGCCCGGAAGTCTACGGCGCGGAGTCGGTCAACTGGGGCAAGAGCGACATCTTCCGTCGGGTGGCCGAAACGCTCAAGGCGTCGGGCAAGGTCAAGATGGTCGGGTTTTCGTGCCACGGCGGGCCCGAGTACATTCAGGCGGCCGCCGACGGCGGGTTCCTGGACGCCTTGATGGTGCAGTATACCCCGTTTTATGAGCGCGGAGGGGCCTTCGATCGGGCCTTGACGGCCTGCCATGAAAAGGGGATCGGCCTGATCGCCATGAAGACGCTGCGGCACGCGGGCAACGTCCCCAAGCGACTCCCCGAATTCGAGAAGCTCGGCCTGACCACGCACCAGGCCCTGCTCCAGTCCGTCTGGAGCGACACCCGCATCAGCGCGATCTGCAACTCGGTCCGAAACTTCGACCAGATGAGGTCGAGCATCGCCGCGGCCCACGGCTACAAGGCCCCACTGGAAATCTCGGCCATCGAACGGCTGAGGGACGTGGTTCTCGCCAGTCGCCGGACCATGTGCCCCGGCTGCCCATCCTGCGACGGCAAGGTCGGCACGACCCCATTCGCGTATCGCGACATCGCCCGCTACGTGACCTATTTCGAGCAGGATCATTACGGGCAATCACGCGACCTGTATCTCGCGCTCCCCGAGTCGGCCCGCGCCGCCTCGAAGGCCGATCTGGAAGCCCTTCGTGATGGGTGTGCCTTTGGCATCGACTACGCCGAGATCGCCGCCCGCGCGGTCCGGTACTTCGCCTGAGAGAGCCAAGTAACGGTATCAGGCGGGAATGGGACCATTTCCAACCCAGGTTGCCATTCGTGGTTCACGTCTCCCTCGCCAGTCGCTCAATAACACGATTCACTCGAATGGAGCGTTTCCTCGTCATCAATGAAGATGTAGATGCAACCCAGATCGCCAATCATCAGATCTTCTCCGCCGTACATCCACTCTCCCTCGCGGCAGAGCGGTTCGGGAACATTCACCCAGGGATAGGGCTGGTGCATGTCGGGCTGAACAGATGCGATTGTGCAAAGCGGTTGTCCAGGAAGCGAGTCATCACCCCGTTGAATGAAGTAAGGCGCTCGACCAATTTGCGTGCCTGGAGCCTTGGGATCCAGTACGGCGACCATACCTCCTTGCCGTGACACTCAGGGTACATGTTGTCGGTCGCCAGGATCGCGTCAGGATAGCTCACCATGCGACATCGATTCCCAAAACACGGGGCGATTGCCATGCGATCCGAAGGGAGGTCGGCCGGCCGGACCAAATCCTGGATGCCAAGTCGCTGCCATTCCATGTGCAGCGGCTCGACAGGTCCATCCGAATCGTCTCCAAACACCAGCAGCAAATCGCCGGGCAATGTGCCGACGATATCAACCGAATTGGTGAAATTGAATTGCGCGATCAACGCTAGCGGACGACCGGAGCGAGCGCATGGCCACGGGAGATTCCGCGATCGATAAGGCAAACCGCCGATCTTGGTCGCGAATCGATTCTCGGGCTCTCCCTTCGACATCACGAAGACATCGACCGGAACCGGCCGCCCCCAGTCGTACTGATCGGCCAAGCCTCGGCGCAGCCATTCAACATTGCAGATGTCGCAGGGGCTTGTAATGTCATCCCCCGAGTAGTGGCCGTACTGCTCTTGAAGCGGGAATCGCGGGAGCCACTCCTCGAGGTGAAATTCGTAGTTCACGATGAGAATCCAGTGAGAATATCATGACGTTTGGCATCGTTGCCGACAGGATCTGGCTCGACGCTCGATCAAGTCACGATCCCACCCCAACATCAGCCCAACGCCACCACGGTAACCGGGCTCGTCTGGTGTGCCTCGCCGGGGGTTGCCCCGGCTCGACACACTCTAACGTCCAGGGCCTCGTTTGTTTACAATTCCCCGTCACCGGTGGGCTTGCGGTCGGGTCGTGGCCTACGCGCCATCATATAGAGTAAATAGGCGACCAAAAGGCTCCCAAAGCCGTAAAAGATCCAGGGACTGGTGATCCACCAACGGTTCATGAGTGGCTTTCTCGAGGTTGGCCGGTCACCGCAAGAGCCCGCGGTCGCGGAGATAGTTGAGGATCAGCCGGTCAAAAGGGTGTTGATTGGTCGTGAAGATGTACGTGATCCCGCGCTGGGCGCACCAGGCCTTGCATCCGCCGACGAAGCTGTTCAGTGTCTCCTTGTAGCGCTTGAGCAAGCCCGCGCTCACGGTGATTTCGGCGATGTCGCCATCCTCGGCGTCGACCAGTCGTAGGTCGCCTGTGAGTTCGGGCTCAACCTCCTCTTGCGCCAGCACATGAATCAGATAAACGTCGAGATTGCGCGCGAGCAAATAGCGCAGGGCCTCTTGATAGCCTCGTTTGTCGAGCAGGTCGGAGATCACGACCACCACCCCCTTGCCGGCGTTTCGGATCGCGAACTCGCGGGCGGCCGTGGTGAAGTCGCTCGAGCCGGAGGGGGCGAGCTGATCAAGATACTGGACGACCCGCCACATTTGCGACCGGCCGCGAATCCCACGCAGGCCCTGATCGAGCCGCGTCCCATAGGCGTCGAGCAAGACGCGATCGTGGTTCACGAGCCCGATGAAGGAAAGCGCGGCCGCCACTTGCTTGGCGTAACGAAGCTTGGTCGGCGAGCCAAAGTCCATCGACAGGCTCGTGTCCAAGAGGGTGTGGATATGAAGGTCTTCCTCTTCCAGGAACAGCTTGAGAAACAAGCGGTCGAGCCGGCCGTAGACATTCCAGTCGATATGCCTGAGATCGTCGCCGGCGGCGTAATTGCGATGCTCGGCGAATTCGACCGACGAGCCCTTTCGCTTGCTTTTGCGCTCGCCTTTCATCCGCCCGACGAAGATCCGCCGGCTCACCAGCTCGAGCTGTTCGAGCTTGATCAGGAACTGGGGGTCGAGCAATGGCTGGTTGGCCGCGGGGGGTCGAACGAGGCTGGCCATGCTTGTCGGAGCGGTCATTCGCGTGATCCCCTTGCTCGTGGCTCGATCGCGGTCAGCCGACGCGGTCGACGATCCAGAAGAGTCCCATGATCACGGCGATGGCGGCGGCCAGTCCCAGGCACCAGGGGACGAGCGCCTCCATGAAGATCAGCAATCGGGCCTTGAGCCCCAAGGGGGGCGAGCGATGCAGGAAGGCCAGGGCGGTCAGCCAGCTCTCGACGATGATCAGCGACCCGGCCGCGGCGGTGGCGATCGCCAGGACCGGTTCGTCGCGCCAGCCGGCGGCGGAGACGATGAAAAGGACCGCGCACAGGGCCACCAGGCAGACCAGGTCGCTCGAGGTAAACCGGAGCGGCTCGGCCCTGGGGGTTGCCAGGTCGTGTTCGGGAGCTGGGGGTGGGTCGTAGATGTCGCGCATGGTTGTAACCGGCTCAAACAGGGGTCGCGACCGCCTCAGGCGACGGCCGCGCGGCTTTCGGCTTTCTCGGGGACCATCTCGATCAGCTTGACCAGAACGTCGTCGGGGTCGATCCCTTCGGCCTGGGCCTCGAAATTCAGCAGCACCCGATGCCGCAGGCTGGGGAGATACACTCGACGGAGGTCCTCGTAACCGACATTGTAACGCCCCTCGAGCAGCGCGCGTACTTTCGCGGCCAGGACCATCGTCTGGACGCCCCGGGGGCTCGAGCCCCAGCGGATGTACTGGTTGGTCGCCGGGGCCGCGAACGGGCCCTTGGGGTGCGTCGCGAGCGCGAGCCGGATCGCGTAATCCTGGACGTTGGGGGCGACCAGGACCTCTCGCACGAGCTCTTGCATCTCGAGCATGGTTTCGGCGTCGATGACCTTTTCCGCGCGGGCGGTCGTACGCTTGGTCGTGCGGTCCAGGATCTCCGAGAGCTCCTCGCGGCTGGAATAGCCGACGACCAGCTTGAGCAAGAACCGGTCGAGCTGGGCCTCGGGGAGGGGGTAGGTTCCTTCTTGCTCGATTGGATTCTGGGTCGCCATCACGAAAAACGGGGCCTTGAGCCGATGCACCTTGCCGCCGACGGTGACCGAGCGCTCTTGCATCGCCTCGAGCATCGCCGACTGGGTCTTGGGGGTGGCGCGGTTGATCTCGTCGGCCAGGACGATCTGGGAAAAGATCGGGCCAGGCTGGAACTCGAAGACGCGGCGGCCGTCGTCGAGCTCCATGACCATGTTGGTGCCAATGATGTCGGCCGGCATCAGGTCGGGGGTGAACTGGATGCGGTTGAAATCAAGATCGATGGCGTCGGCCAGGGTGCGGACCAGGAGCGTCTTGCCCAGCCCCGGCACCCCCTCGAGCAGGGCGTGGCCCCCGATGAAGAGGCAGGTCAGAACCCCCTCGACAATGTCGTCGTGGCCGACGATGACCTTGGCGATTTCGCGCTTGATCTTGGCGTGGGCCGTCCGAAACCCTTCGGCTCGGGCTTCCATGGATTCAGATTCGGGCATCGGCGGGTCCTTTCGAGCGATCGTGGCAACGGTGAATCGGGACACGGGGTTCGGCGGTTGTCACGCGCCGGGGTCGTCCTTGCCTTTTTCGCGGTCCTCCCAGACCCGTTTCTTGGCCTTGAGCAGCCGGTTGGTATAACCCTGGCTCTCGGGAGATTGGGCGGCCAGGGTGGGTTTCTCGGGCGTGGGGGTGGGCTGGCCGAGCTCCGAGACCGGGGCCGACCCCTGAGACGCCATCGGAAACAGGCTCTCCGTGGGAGGGCCCTCGGCGGAGGAGCGGGGGCGGTCGATCTCGAGGTCGACCTCGGCCTTACGGCTCCTGAGCTTGTCCATGTAATCGCTCGCGACGGCCGGCTCGCCGCGGAATTCACGCCATCTGGCGATCACGCTAGCCGTGATCCAATCGACGTCGAGCGCCAGCCTGCGCACGGCGACGTCTCCCAGGAACATGCAGGCGGCCAGCCACAAAAGCGCGGGCCAGAGGGGCTTGAAGGCATCGGGGTTCACGAGCCCGGCATCCCTGCGAAAATGGTCGACCTCGCGGGCGGTCGCGGCCAGATCGATGCGGCCATCGGGCGAGCGTTTCCAGTCGACGACCTGCCCGTCCGTGATCGAGGCCAGGTTTTCAAGCACCGTCGGATTCGAGCGCAGTTCGCGGTATTCGTCGGAATAGGGGACCGAGACCCCCGACGAAACCACCCCCTGGATTCCGCCCGGCCCTCGGTAGCCCAGGTTCACGAAATAATTGCCGCTGGCCTCGGCCTGGTCGAGGGTCGCCTCGTAGCGCCCGGGGGCGGTCTGCGAGAGCTCGATCGAGCGCGATTTGAGGTCGGGATCGACAAGGCTCCCCTGGATCTGAAGGAAGTTCAGGAATCGATCGTTCTTGTCGAGGGCGTCGACCAGGACCTTGATCCGGCCGTTTTCCCTGCGCAGATTCAGGGTCACCTCGCCGCGGTCGGCGGGGCGCATGGCCCAGCGAATCACCTGCGACCAGAAGGCCGCGTAGCCCTGCCACTGGGGCCATGCCTTGGTCCATTTTCGGCCCGCGTCCGAGGTAAACGCCACCGATCGACCCAGCCCATAGGTCCAGTGCGCGAGCACGGGGTTTAACTGGCCGCCAGGGAGTGGCGAGACGATCGGGATCTCGACCAGCTCGTTTTCCTTGGGCGACGTCAAGACGAGCCCGGTCATCGGGGGCAGCTCTCCCGAGAGCCCCATCACGGGCTCGGTGATCGGCTCGTTCCGTTTCGGCGGCCAGGGGGTGGTTTGCTCGTAGATCAGCGGGCGCGAGATCGTGCGGGCTTCCTTTTGATAAATCCGAGGGAGGGCCCGAGGGTTGGTGACGTTATAAAACCGCCCCTTGGTGCGAAGGGCCAGGTTCCGCATGACGGCGGCCGCGCCGGGATCGTTGCCATGCGCCGCCGTCAGGATCGACGTCACCGTGACCTTGCTCGACGCGAGCAGGGCAAGCACCCGATTGCTGGGAGGGGTCGGGTCGCCATCGGAAATCACCACGATGTGCTTCGTCATCGCGTCCGGGATCGCGTTCAGCCCACGCATCGCCATCAGGAGCGAAGGGTCGAAATCGGGCATGTCCCCCGGCGTCATCCGGTCGATCGCGCGAAGCATGCCGGTTCGCCCGGTCCCGATTGGCTTCAGGGTAAAAAGCCATGCCTCTTGCCCCTCCCAGTGCAAGAGCCCGGCGTAGTCATAGCTCGAGAGCGCTCCGATCGCCGCCTTGGCCACGACCTTTTGCCAGAAATTCCCCTCGGCGATCTCGCTCGCGTGCATGATCAGGGCCATCGCGCCGATGCCTTGAACCTTGACGGCCTTGATCTGCATGTCGACCGGGAGCGCCTTTTCAACCGGGGTGTTCATCCAGCCCCCCGCGCCAAAGCTATTCTCACCCCCGAGCATCACCAGGCCGGCGCCCATGTCGTGGCAATTCGACGCCAGGAGCTGGTGCTGGCTCTCGGTGAACGATTCCTTGGGCGTATTGCCCAGGATCACGACGTCATAGGGTTGAAGCTCGGCCAGGTCGTCCGGCAAGACGTCGCCACCGACACTCCCGGAGCCGTCGATCCGGGGCGCGACCATGACCCGGACCTCGATTTCCTTTTCCCGAAGCGCCTTCACGAGTTCCGCGTGCTCGCCCCGCGTCCCCTCGATCAAAAGCGCCTGCGCCTTGCCCCGGGCGTGAGTGAACCCCTGGGCGACGTTGTTGATCGCGCGCTTGTCGCCGCTCCCTTGCTCGGGGATGAACTCCGCGCTGAACGTGTAAAAGTTCGGCTCCGTGATCCGTTGCTTGAGGGTGAACACGTTCACGCCCCGCGCCAGCTCGATCGGGACCGGGGCCTCGTTGCCGGCGGCGGGGGCCCGGTGGTTGTCGGCCTTTTGAAACACCTGGAGCGTCCCTCGCGTCGGCTCGCTGGCGCGGATGACCACGCTCACGTTGACGGTCTCGCCCTTCTTGACGTCGGGGGGGATCGAGACCTTTTCCACCAGGACCTCGCGGTCATAGGAATAATCAATCGGCGCGACGTCGACTTGCACCCCGAGCGACCGGGCGGCCTGGGCCTGCTCGATCAGGGAACCGCGGTTTTCGTTGCCGTCGGAGAGCACGACCACGCGGCGGGCGGTGTCGTCGGGAAAGGCGGCCAGGGCGAGCTTGAGCGCGGCCGCCAGGTCGGTATTCTCGGCATCGATGGTACTCTCGACCGAGAGCAGATTGAGCTCGCTGGGGGCCGGGGGGACCTCGACCCGCGGCGACTTGCCAAAGACCACCACCCCAGCCAGGTCGTTTTTTCGCCGCTTACGCGAGGTCGACTCGGCGTATTCGAGAGCCGCCTTCTGGAGCTCCTTGGGCACGCTGTTCGAAACATCGATCAGGTACATCGTGGTGAGCCGGTCGCTTCGCTTGACCGATTTGGCCTCCGCCAGGGCCAGCACAACCAAGGTGATGATGAGCGCCCGAATCGTAATCGCCGTGAACCGCCGAACCGGACCCAGCCCGGTCAGACTCCGGCGGCTGGCCCAGACGAGGGGAAAAAGCAAAAGCGGCAGCGCGACCAACCACCAGGGGTCGTCAAACCGGATCGACCAGGTGGAAAATGACATCGCGGGGAACCCTCGGTTACGCCGGTCTCAAAGTCGAAATCGCTGCACGCGGTGATTGTTCGAGTCGACCACCGAGACCGCCCCCTGACTGTCGACGGCGAGGGCATAGGGATTATCAAGCTGCCCCGGCCCACGCCCGGCCGAGCCCCAGATGCCCAGCGGCTTGCCCTCGAGCGAAAACTTTTGCACGCGGTTATTGCCGTATTCACAGACATAGAGCGACCGATCAGGGCCGATCGCCAGGTCGTACGGGTAGCTCATTTGCCCGGGCAAGCTCCCGCGCGAGCCCCAGTTTACCAACAGGTTCCCGTTCAGGTCGAACACCTGGATCCGGTGGTTGCAACTATCGGCGACGTAGAGCCGGTCTTGGTCATCAAGCGCGATCGCCCGCGGCCTGAGAAACTCACCCAGCTCGTACCCGTGCCCGCCCCATTGCCTGAGCCATTTTCCCTCGGGCGAAAAGACCTGGATCCGATCGTTCTCACCGTATTCCGCGACGTAAAAATTCCCCGCCCGATCGGTCACGACGTCGGTGGGATAGCCAAACCGCCCCGGCGTCGTTCCTTGCACGCCGTCGCCAATCTGGAAAAGCAGAGCTCCCTCGCCCGAATAGACCAGTACGCGATAGAAATGGGTATCCGCGACGAGCAATCGGCCCTGGCCGTCGATCGACAGACCGCTCGGCCCGTCGACGTTGAAATCAGGCGTCCGCCAGAACCTGAGAAACCGCCCATCACGGTCGAACACCTGGATCCGGTCGGTGAGATCGGCGAGAAACAGATGGTCGCTCTCGTCAAACGCGGCCGTCCGCGGCTTATGCAGATGGCCGGGCTGGATTCCGTGGAGACCCCAGACCGTGTCGGGGACATGGCGCGCCGGCAGGTCGCAGCCCGCCAGCAAGAGCACCAGCGCCGCCAACCCGGCCAACCGCGAGCAATCGCCATTGAAACGGCCAATCTTCACCACGAAATCGAGGCCCCATTTCCAGACGACTCTTGGACCCGCGAACAACCTTCCTAAAATTTACAGGAGCAAACCCCTCGGACGCAAGTCCTAGGCGAGCGACCAAGGGGGTGATCGCCAGGGCTGGAGGAAAACGAGGCGAATGGTGGGCCTCACGATGGGTACATCGTTCGACGCCACCCAACCTGAGGAACCGATGATGGCCGTGTGGATGTCGGCGTGTCGACTGGACGAGATCGCCGAGGGGCGTGGGAAGGCCCTCGAGCTCGCCGGCGCGCGGGTCGCCGTGTTTCGCGTCGGTCTCGAGGTCTGGGCGATCTCCGGGCGCTGTCCCCACGCCGGGGGAGCGCTCGGATGGGGCTGGGTCGAGCAGGGCGAGGTCGTCTGCCCACTCCATCGCTGGCGGTTCCGGCTCAAGGACGGGCGATGCTCGACCATCCGCGGTGAATCCGTCGAGTGCTTTCCCTGTGAAATCCGCGGCGACCACGTCTGGGTGGCGATTTGATCCGGGCCCGGCGATGATGGCGAAACTTCCAAGGCGGCATGGGGCCGATTCCCTTGAGGGGAAAATCGCGTGAGCGACTTATTCGGCGAGGAGTCGGTCTGGCTGCTCCTCAGGCTCGCGGTCCTTTCAGGCGCGGCGTTCGCGGCGGCATGGCTGGCGACCTTTCTGGCGATGTGGGTCGCGTTTCGGCCTTATTACTGGTCGAGCGCGACCGAATGGCCCGAGCGAGCCCGCCTGAGCTGGTGCGGGCGCAGGGTGGGGTCGATGTGCTTGATTCTTGTCTCCGCGCCGATCGTGGCGGGGGCGGCGTCGACCTTCGCGAGGCCTGGAGCCTTTACGGGCTATCTCCTCGCGTTTTGGCTCTCGGGGGTCGTGTGGCTTGGCATTTTACTGGCGCGGTTGGGTTTCGATCGGGCCATCGTGCCGGCCCACGCCGAGACTCCCCATGGGGCGCGGGCGCAGGTCCTCGTCGGCATGATGATGTTCGGGGCCGTCCTTGGGATCGCGTTCGCGGCCTACGCCGTTGAGTCCGCGCGGATTTTGCCCGTGGCCATGGCGCTGGCGATCGGGGCTCTCTTGTTGAGTGCGTTCGCGATCTGGGGCTGGCATTTCGTGCTTCGTTTGATCGGGGTGGATTATCCCGCGTCTGAACGCCTCGTCAACCTGATCACTCCGATCTCCGAATCCATGGGCATCCAACCCAGGAGCATCACCGAAATCGCGCTCCCGATGGCCAATGCGATTGCCTATCCGCATTTGGGACGCGTCTCCTGCACGCCGTCGTTGCTCGCGATTCTCGACGACGACCAGCTCGCCGCCGTGATGGCGCACGAACTCGCCCACCTGAGCGAGCCCCGTCGAGCGATCTGGACGCGGATCGGGCGATCGATCGCGTCGGCCTGTTTCCTCATGGCACCAGGGCTGCTGCTCTTTCATCGGGGGTCCTGGATCTCGCTGGTCGGGCTGGGCGTGCTGCTGATTTCGCTCTGGTTCCTGAAGCGGTCGCTGGTCATGTCGCGGCAAATGGAGGTCCGTGCCGACGAGATCGCCCGATCACACGAGAGCGTGCCTGGGGTTTACGCAAGCGCCCTCGAACGGATCTCTCGCGAGAACCTGATCCCCGTGGTGATGGTCGCGAAGAACCTCACGCACCCCAATCTCTATGACCGCCTGGTCGCCGCCGGCGCGGCCCCCGATTATCCTCGTCCCCAGCCACCGCCGCTGTTCCCCGCGCGGCTGGGGATGGCGGTCTCCCTGATCCTGGCGGTCGCGGCCGGCTTCGCGATCGCCACGCTCGGGAGCGCGCCCGGGCCCGGCGACTCAGTCGTGAGGGTAATTCTCCAGGAACCGGGCCAGCTTCTGGAAGTCCGAGCCAGGCTGAATGAAGCGAACCACGGTGACCATCGTCTCGGGATCGATGAGCTTCTCGAAAGGGACGTAGTTCAGGTTGAACTGGCCCGAGATCGAGACGAGCACGCCGTTGAGCCCATTCTCCACGAGTGCCCGATACGCCCCCACGCCAAGCTGGCTCCCCAGCACGACGTCAAAGGCATGCGGAGGAGCGCACCGAGCCTCATAACCAAGCTGAACCCCGTTCATTCGCCGCTTGCGGCCGGTTCGCTTCTCGTATTCGGCCTCGACGAGCTTGGACAGCGTCGCCGCGAGCTTGGTCTGGGCCAGTGAAATGTGGCCGTGGTCGTCCAGGGTCACGCTCTCCAGATATTTCGAAGGCATGTAGGAACCCAGCCCCTCGGCCACCACGACCACCCCGAACTCCTTTTTCTCCTTTTCACGCTGGATCATCACCTGGACGATCAGGTTCACCACTTTCTCGATGATCATCACCTGGCGGCTGGCGGTCGAGCCCGTCTTGGGGTCGGTGACGGTCTCGGTGGTGATGAAATCGGCCGTCAGATCCTCGATCGAAATCACCAGGCTGGCCTCGCCCGCGATCGCCGCGCCATAGGCCAGCCAGCCCGCGCTTCGGCCCATCGATTCGACCAGAAAATAGAGCCGACATGCCTCGGCGTCCGCGAGCAGGTTGCGGATCTCGCTCGCGATCACCTCGACGGCGGTGAAATAGCCAAACGTGAAATCGATCCCGGGATAATCATTATCGATGGTCTTGGGGACGTGGACGACGGCGAAGGTCTTTTCGCCCGCCGGCAGGTGTTCCTGGTATTTCTTGAGCTTGTTGGCCGTCTTGAGGGTGTCGTCGCCGCCGATGGAGACCAAGGCGTCGACGCCGAGCGAGACAAGCGCCCGCTGAACCGTTCGAAGGCCCGCGGAGCGATCGGGGTCGGTCAGGTGGCTCGGGCTCGAGACCGCCTTGCCGGGGTTGGTTCGCGAGGTGCCGATCATGATTCCGCGGGTATTTCGCGTCCTCCGCAGCCGGGTCTGGTCGAGCACGACGTAATCGCGCCCTTCCTGCATGGGGTTTTCCGGGGAATACTCGGCCAGGTGGGCATAGCCGTGCAAGATTCCCAGGACCTCGATGCCTTGCCTGCCAAACGCGGCCGCCGCGGTCGAGATCACCGCGTTCGCCGCCGGCGCTGGGCCGCCGGCGAACAGGATCGCGACCCGACGGATCGGGCGAAGTGGGGTGGGTTCCAGGAGAGGGGAAGAGGACGACATCGGGAACTCCCTTTGAGGCTCAAATCGTTGGACGTTGGCATGGACAATCACTCGCTTCCGACCCCCGCAACACTAACGCCCCGCCCAGCCGTCGACAACGCCCTTCTCGGCCAACCAACCTGGTACGCTAGGATTCGTCCTGGCTCGCCACGACCGGCCAGCCAGGCTCGCCAGGCAACAGCGTGGGGTGATTCTTGACGATCGACGCCTCGGTTTTTCATCGTGCGATCTATCTCACCGGCCCGACGGCCTCCGGCAAGACCGCGATCGCCATCGAGCTGGCCAACCGCCTGGGGGCCGAGGTGCTGGCGCTCGATTCGATGACGCTCTATCGCGGCCTCGACATCGCCACCGCGAAGCCAACCCCGGAAGAGCGCCTGCGCGTGCCCCATCACCTGATCGACGTCATCGATCCCTGGCAAAAAGCCAGCGTGGCCGCCTATCGCCAGTGGGCCGCCGAACGCGCCCTCGACGTCGAGGCCCGGGGCAAGCGAATCCTCTTTGTCGGAGGAACGCCCCTCTATCTCAAGGCCCTCCTGCGCGGGCTTTTCGAGGGCCCAGGCGCTGACCCCGAGCTCCGTTCTCGCCTCGAAACCGAATCCAGATCCCTCGGCGAGGGGGCCTTATATGATCGCCTGACCAAGCTCGACCCCACCCTGGCGGCTCGGCTGCATCCCAACGATCTGCGCAGGATCGTTCGTGCCCTTGAGGTCATCTCGCTTGCCGAGCAGCCGCTTTCGACCCTCCAGGCCGAGCACGATCGACCGGCCCCGGCCTCGGTCCCGGTCATGGCGCTTGAGGTCGACCGGACCGAGCTCAATCGACGAATCAACGCGCGGGTCACGCGGTTTCTCGAGCGTGGGCTGCTGGACGAGGCCCGGCGTCTGCGCCTGCTCGACCCGCCTCTCGACCAGACGGCCGCCCAGGCCATTGGCTATCGCGAGGCCTTCGAGGTCCTGGACGGCACGACAACGCAACGGGCCGCGATCGAGCGAATTCAGGCCCGAACGCGACAATTCGCCAAGCGGCAACGAACCTGGTTTCGCGGCTTGACCGAGGTTCGAAACGTCTCCATCTCCCCTGATGAAAGCCCCGAACACGCCGCCGACCGACTCGTCAAGCGAATCGAGGGATGGGGCAAGGCCTAGCCGACCGAGGAGCACGTCACGCGAGAGGGCGCGCTACGCCTCTTCGACGGCGGACCCTTTTCGCACCGAGATCGGCCAATCGACACCGCGGCCCAACCAAACAGTGCCGGTGGGCATTGAGAACCGGTTCCAAAAGGAAGCGGCCGTTTCCTGGCTGGCCTGAAGGTCAATGCCACGATGTTCGTAGTCGTTCACGGGCCGGCGCGGTTGGAATCACGCGACGGTGATGTGCTTCGCGAAGCGCGAGTCACCGTGGCGAACCGGAGTCATTTGCTCAAAGCCCGAGGCGGCGGAGAGGCAATTCCGCGCTCCGACATCGGCTGGATCGCATGTGTATGAGCCCGAAGCGCCGGCGAGTGCATTTTGGACAAAACAATCGATGGCTCCATGGCCCGAGGCTCGGGCCCGAGGCCGGGACCGGAATTCACTCGCCGGCGCTTCGGGCTTGTATCCCGAGCCAAGCCGCGGGGACATGCGATTCCCGAGTGGCACCGGGCGGGTTCCAGGAAAGCCTGGTTCCCAGGCGGGCGTGAACGGCTACCGACCTTCTCACTCGATGGCTTCGGCGAGCCGGGCGGGGCTCTCCGGCTCGGGAAAGCCGAGCCGAGAGATTCACCCCGCGAAAAAAATCGCGTGTGACTGTGACCTTCCCACCGGGGCCGGGGGAATCAGTCAGGGGGCTCTGTCATGGGAAAAGAGCCACGCAATCATGACTCCTTTACCGCACTACATCACGCACGACCTCGATTCCTTGCCTGGCACCTTCAGGACTTACTTCCATGCGACGACTGGCATTTTTCTCGTTTCTGGCTGTTTTATCCGTTCCGCACTCCCAGGCGGCGAGGGCTGATCTCGTGCTCTCGATCTCGAGCCCGGACGACCTGACGAAGCTGGCGATCGGGGGTACGGCGACGTTTGATGTCTCGGTCAGTGGCACCAGCGCGGATGCCCCGGGGTATCTTTCGGCGTCGGTTCAGTATGACTCGACGGTGTTCGGGAACCCGGTTGTGAGCGCGGGGTCGATCGTGCCGGATCTTAATGGATTTGACTCGAGTGGGACGGTGGACGGAACCATCAATGCGACATACGACGACTCGATTTACGGCACGGCGGCGATCACGACGGACGGAGTGTTTTACGCGTTCACGCTCACGCGATTGAGTGGAGCCGCGACGAGCCTGTCGTTCAGCGCGTTCTCCGCTCAGGATGATTCGGGAAATGGTATTTCGATCTCGACATCACCGAACTCGATTGATGTGCCGGTTAATTTGGCGTCGGTGCCCGAGCCCTCGAGCTGGGTACTGGCCCTGGGTGGGGCCGTGATCCTGGGCGGTCGCGGGCTGCTGGTCAGAGAGCGACGGCGGCGACTGCCTCGCTCCGACAAGTTCACCCTGTAATCACCGCTCGATGTTTGACCTCGGTTGTCGCTAGGGAAGCCGGCGCCTGCTTGCTCGCGCGCGTATCCAGCGGCATTCTCCGATGATTTCCGACCAAGCAATTCCTCGACACACGA
>JAKBAP010000520.1 GCA_021808995.1 Planctomycetota bacterium
GCCCCTGAGAGATCGCCCGGCCGCGATCAAGGGAATCAGCGTCGTCGGCGTGGTCCAGGGGGGCTCTGGGCCTGCCCCTGAGAGATCGCCCGGCCGCGATCAAGGGAATCAGCGTCGTCGGCGTGGTTCAGGCGTGGTCCAGGGGGCTCTGGGCTTGCCCAGAGCGATCACCCGGCCGTGATCAAGGGAATCAGCGTCGGCGTCGTCGGCGTGGTTCAGGAGCGGTCCAGGGGGGGTTGTGCTGGAGCCGCGATGGGGGCTCGGGCGTGATCCGGGGGCGTGGGCTGGGGCCGTGATCGGGGGGCGATGAATGGGCTCTTAAGACTACCCCATTGTGAAGCCGTTTCGCGCTGATGAGTGGGCTCTTAAGACTACCCCATTGTGAAGCCGTTTCGCGCTTGCGAAATAGCGCTATGACTCCCGATGTTGGCTCTTGCAAAACGGGCTAGACCCTTGTAAAATAGGCTCTGGCTCGCGATTTAGGCTGAGATGCTTGTGTCTGCATGATTTGCTTCCCAAGCTGGACGTCAGGGGTTCGAATCCCCTCGCCCGCTCTGAACGTAACGCCAAGGGCCGAGAGGTGACGTCGCTCGGACGATCAACGGTCATCCACACCGGGCAGTCCGTGCCCGTGACACGACTATCAACCCGCTCCGCCGGCTATAATTCCGCCATGGCTGGCTGGGACTTCAAGGCCGGGGGGATCTCAGGGTGGGGGAGGTCGGGCTTGACGCGGTAGCTCGTGGGCCGAGCCGCCGGCGCGGTGGGCTTGGGAACCATCGCTAGCGGACCCAGGATCATGAACGCCGAAACCGCTTGATGCATCCCCTTCAAACTCAGGTTTCCCACGAACCGCGTCTCCGCCAACGGGGACCGGCGATGGGCTTCCTCGACCCGCGAGCTGATCAAAATGTCACAACCCGCGTCCTTCGTCGCCGATTCCAGCCGCGAGGCCGTGTTGACCACGTCGCCAATCGCCGTGTATGACTGGCGATGGGCCGATCCAATAAACCCAATGACCGCCTCGCCCGTGTCGATCCCGATCCCGACCCGGAACTCACATTGCCCCAGGAACCGACGCCTCAGATTCATCGTTTCAAGCGCCTCCCGTAGCTCAAGGGCCGCTTGAATCGCGTCGGTCGCCATGCTTTCGCCTTCCTCGGGGACGCCGAAGAGAGCCATCACCGCGTCACCAATGAATTTATCAACATAGCCTCCATGCCGACGCACGATTCGAGACGCCTCGCTGAACCACTCGTTCAAGAGCTCCACCAGGGTCTCGGGGCCCAGGCCCTCGGTGAGGCTGGTGAAATCGCGGATGTCGGTAAAGAGCACCGCGACCTTTTGATGACGCGAGGGAAGCCTGCGCAGGCCATTTTCGAGCATCCGGTCGATCAGCCAACTGGGGAAGTAGCGCTCCAGGGCCATCCGCGTGAGGTTGGGCGAGTCGACCGTGCGTAGCCAGTCCTCGATATCCTTGACGCCACGCTCGGATCCACATTCGCTGAGCAGATCAAGGGCCCTGGCCATGACCTCGACGGCCTTGGCCAGCGCTCCTCGCTCCTGGTAGAGGTCGCGAAGGGAATAAAGCAGTTCGATGGTATCGATGGGGTATCCGGCCAAGCGGAGGGCCGAGACGGCGTTCTCGAGCTCGGCCTCGCCGGTTTCGTGGTCGCCGCGGCGCCAGGCGATCGCGCCCCGGAGACCCTTGAGCAAGAGGGCCATGTCGTGGAACGCGGGTCGATCGCCCAGGATCGTCGCCGCCTGGTCGCACGCCTCCGCCGCCTGGTCGAGCCGTTTCGCGGCCAGATGAATTCGCGCCAGTCCCAGATAGGCATGCGCTAAATGCTCGGGGTCGTCCATGATCGACCGAGCTTCCTCATGATAGCGGGTTGCCTCGTCATACAGGGCGCGTAAGTAGGCGACCTCGCCCAGGGAGTTGAGCACCCGGGCCGCGATTTGGGTCGCGCCCAGGTCGCGGGCGATGGCGAGGGCTTCCTGAAACTCCTGGGCCGACTCGTCATAGCGCGACAACAACACGAGGGCTCGCCCCGCCGTGCCGTGCGAGATCGCCGTTTCATGGCGATTGCCCAGCTCGTTCTTGAGCTCGAGGCTCATTCTCGCGAATGAGAGGGCATGGTTGGCCTTGCCCCGGCGGATCAGGAGGGCCGCGAGCGAGTCGTAGACCTCCGCCAGGATGAGCTTGGAATTGCAATCGCGGGCGACTTGTTGCGATTGAAACAAGAATCGCTCGGCGGAGTTCAGTTCTCCTCGATGGGTCCAGATCAATCCCTGAAAGTGAAGCCATTGGGCTCGGGCCGCGCTTGGTGGCGAGAAGGGATCGGCCGCGGGGCTCTCCGCGAGGAGCTGTTGGGCCAGGTCGACCTGATAGCGGGCCGCCGCCAACCAGGCCAACAAATGGATCGCGTGGGCCCTCGAATGGGTCGCGCCGACTTGCTCGGCGAGCGACCGCGCCGTGGACAGCTCACGCTCGGCCTCGGCGTGATCGTCGTCCCCGCCCGCCGCGATCGAGAGCCGGCCCAGCATCAGCCGCGATTCCATGCTGGCAACCCCGTCATCCTCGGCGATCGCCTGGCGAAGCCAATCCCGGGCCTCGGCGAATCGCCCTGAACGCTCCGATTGGATCGCCTTGTCCAGCAATTCCGTCAGTCGCGATTCCGCCATGAAGTCCTCGCTTGTCGTTGCCCGCGGCTTGTGCCGCTCGCGCGCGGCGTCCCATGCAAGGATAGTGCGCGTCTCGGCGTCGGATGCGAGGATCGTGCATGGCTCGGTGATTCAGGCGAGCCATGGCGAAGCTTGCCTGGGAAGTCGAGGGCCGGACGTGGAGTGGTCTCGGGCGATGCGCTGACTACGCGATCCGCGGGTGCTTCGCGCCCTCGCGGACCATGAGGGTCGGACGGGCACTTCGGCGGAGAGCTCGTCGCGGGATTGTCCGTGAAGCCCCACGTGGTTGGCGGAGCACAAGCCCGACGAGCGAGCGAGTGGGTTCCGAGTGAAACAGACCCGCCTCCTCGCGATCGCCTGGGAGTACGCGACATCGCTGGGGCGATGAAGGCCCGAGTACGACCGAGAAGCCCTAGCGGTATCCGTTACCGATTCGCCAGGGGCGAACACCCCGCGCGCATGTCTCGTTGTCGGTGGGATGCCGCGCGAGGCTGTGGGCGAGTAGGGAGGCTTGCTTGGTGTCGTCGGAGACGAATCCCAACGAGCCGAGCAAGCGAAAACGATCCACGCGGCCAAACCTCCGCTCGATGGCTTTCGCGGAGAGCCGTTCGAGCGGTAGGCCCAGGGCGCCGCCTAGCGCGGTCCCCAGCGGACAGCCGAGTAGTTGGTCCTCGTGCGAGGCTTGTTCGGGCTTGGCCATGTGAGTAAGCCATTGGCACGCGAGAGCCCTGGCCGCCAGGGCGCGGAACGACGCGATCGCGGGTCAGTCGTTGTAAGCGGCGTAGAGCAGACGACGGGCCTTGCGGAGCTG
>JAKBAP010000521.1 GCA_021808995.1 Planctomycetota bacterium
GGCCTATCACCACGCGGAATTCGAGATCGACGTCGACCACGTGTCCACGCGTGAACATGATCTCCCAATGTTCAATCGCGCGGGCTAATCAACCCAGGGCCAGGTCATTCGTCCGTTTTCCCAGGGGATGTGAGATTCGATGAATACCGTCGACCGGGTGATGGTCCTGGGGCTGGATGGGGCGACCTGGACGGTTCTCGACCCCATGATGGAGCGCGGGCACATGCCCAACCTGAAAGCGCTCGTGTCGAGGGCGGCCTCGGGGACGCTGCGATCGATCATCCCGCCGGTCACGACGGCGGCGTGGACGACCATGATGACCGGCTGTGGCCCCGTGCGCCACGGCGTGTTCGACCATCGTTATTACGATGCGTCCGAGGGCCGGATGAAGGTCAACCACTCGGGCCGGATCCGGGTGCCGACCCTCTGGCGGCTGCTCGACGAGGCTGGGCGATCGTCGATTTCGCTGAATCTTCCAGGTCTTTATCCCCCTCCTCGGACGCGGGGCATCGTGATCTGCGGCATGGACGCGCCCCATCTCGAGGCCGCCCTGGCCACCGAGCCCGAATTCGCCGCCCGAATGAAGGCCGAAGCCCCCGATTACGGCCTGGGCTATTTCTGGAAGCGCGCTCCCAGATCGCTCGAGGAATTGACCACGAACGCCGCGCGAACCGCCCAGAGCTTCCTGGGCCGCGCCCAGGGGGGAATCCTCGCTGATCGGTTGGTTCCCGACTGGTCGGTATTGCTCGTCCAGTTTCAGAACCTCGACCCTTTTCAACATCGCGTTTGGCCCTATTTGAACGTCGATGAGCATGGAGTCGACCAGCCTGAGTGGAACTCCGCGGCCGCTCGCGTGATCGAAGGGCTCGATCAGGCGATCGGACGACTGGTCGAGCTGGCCGATCGTCGTGGGGCGGCCGTGATGATGGTCAGCGACCATGGTTTTGGCCACTGCCTGGGCCGGATCAACGTCAATCGAATCTTGATCGACGCCGGCGTGGTCCGATTGCCTAACTGGGCGGGCAAGATCGAGCGAAAGACCGTTCGCGTGCTCGACCGGCTCAGGCTCTGGAGCCAGAAGCGCGAGGACCCGACCGCGCGCTCGGCGTCGTTTGATCAATCGGTGGCGGCCCAGTATCCCCTTGACTGGAAGCGCACGAGGGCGTTTTCACCGCATCAGGACACGGCGGCGATGGTTTACGTCAACAGCGCGTCCCGGCATAAGGGGGTGAGGACGGCCGCGCCCGAGCTCACGCCCGGTCAAATTGACGAGGCCCGCCAGGCGGCCGCGCAGGCGCTCGCGGAGGCCCGTCATCCCGAGACTGGAGCGCCTTTATTCACCCAGCTCATCCACATGGCGGCCGAGCATGGCATTGATCCGGCCGCGGAAGGATACCCGGACCTGATCGCGGTTCCGGACGCCCCTTACTGGATTCGGACCAAGCATTTCAGCCGAGGGGCCTGGGTCGAGTCCGACGCCAATCTTCCTGGCACGCACCGGCCCGAGGGGGTGATCGCCCTGGCCGGGGCGGGCCTTGTGCCTGGGCGGAATCTGAGCGCCCATCTGATCGACGCGACCCCGACGATCCTGGCGCTTCTGGGTCTGCCGATCCCCTCGCACATCGAGGGGAAGCCGCTGGTCGGGACCGGCGTGATCGCTCAATCACGGCTCGATCAGCCGACGGAGGCGCTCGGTGGCCCGCATCACCGCCGATTCGAGTATTCCGACGCCGAACAGGAGCTCATCGAGCAGCGACTGGCCGATCTTGGCTACCTGGAGTGAGCCGCTAGATCAAATCCAGCCTGCGCCTTGGAGTGTGCGACCGTACACAGGCCGAGCAGACGCCACTGATCAGGAACCGATGCCCCGACGCGCGAAAGCCGTGGGCCCGGCTGACGGCATCGCGGAGTTCCTTGACCTGTTCATTGCGAAATTCCACGATCCGATTGCACGACGTGCAGTGCAAGTGGTCATGGGCCGGGTAGCCGTAATCGTGCTCGAAAGCGGTCCGATTGGTCAGCCGAAGCTCGCGCAAAAGGCCTGAGTCAACCAGCAGCCGGAGCGTGCGATAGACCGTCGACCGGCTGACCGTCTGGCCGGCATCGTGCAGGTCGCGGACCAGTTCGTCGGCGTCGAAGTGTTTATGGGTGTTGAAGATATGGCGGACCAGGACCCGTCTGGGCTCGGTAAGCTTGTCGCCCCGGATCTCGAGGAATTCGCGAAATTTCTCGACGGGCGTATCCACGCCCAGAGATGTCGTATCACCGGTCAGTCCGCCCGCCGTCTCGGTCTTTGACACGTCTCGCATCCTCGAACCGGGCGAAACGTCGCCCAGGCATTTCCCACTTGCTCAAGCCCAGAATCATCCTTGATTCTAGCCGGGTGAGCCTGGCTCTTCTAGTGCGCCGGGCGATGTGCGGGATGTTTGCTTTTTGAGGCGTCTCTCGCGAATCGAGCCCTTCGCGGCTTTGCCCAGCCTCATCCGGCGCGAGCGGGCTCGGTTCGGCAAGAATAGGACGCTCGGGCGGCGGATGATGGGATTGTTGGCCGCCCACGAGACTGATAGACTGGTCGAGACTGGTCGATTCGAGCCGACGTCAGAGGGGGTGGATATGAATTCCTTAGTAGGAGCCTATGAGGCCAAGACGCATCTCCCCCAGCTTTTGGACCGGGTTGAGGGGGGCGAAACGATTACCATCACGCGCCATGGCAAACCGGTTGCGAAGCTTGTTCCCGCGACGGGAGACAAGGCCAAACCCGACGTGGGACAGGTCGTCGAGGCGATGCTGGCCGCGCGCGACAGTGAAGGCCCGACGCTGGGGGGCGAGATCACCCTTCAAGAGCTTATTTCGGAGGGCCGGCGATACTGATCCATGCCCTCAAGTGAACAGAATCCCATGAGCACGCCCAGACAATTCGTCCTTGACGGTTCGGTCACGCTCGCGTGGTATTTCGCCGACGAGGCCAATCCCTACGCGGACGCCATCGCTCGGCTTTTACCGCGCGAACTCGAAGCGGTCGTACCGACCATCTGGCCGCTCGAGATCGCCAATGCGTTCTTGACGGGAGAACGGCGGAGGCGGAGCACCCCGGCTCAGTCCGCCAAGTGGGCCGGCTTTTTAGAAGTGCTCCCCATCACCATTGATGGGGAGGGTTCAACGCGAGCCTTCCGAGAGATTCTGAGCCTGGGTCGCGAGCGAGGTCTTTCCGCCTACGATGCGGCCTATCTCGAAGTGGCGATGAGACGCGGTTTGCCGCTGGCGACGCTCGACGCGAAACTCAAGTCCGCCGCCGTCACGGTCGGCGTGGCCATCTACTCTCCCGGGTCCGACGCCAATTGAGCGCTCAGCCATTGGACGCCGCCCCCTCCCCCGGCGACGATTTAACACCGCGAACGGACATGGATTTGAGACGGCGCGCGACCAGGCGCACTGGTCAGGGTCCAGAACCTAAAGCGGGTGTCGGCTGGCTGTCATTGTCCTC
>JAKBAP010000522.1 GCA_021808995.1 Planctomycetota bacterium
CATGGGCTCAAGATCATCACCGCCGCGACCACCCGCAACCATCCCAACGCGGTCAATCCCCGGATCAAGTCGCTCAATTACCTGAACAACATTCTCGCGAAGATCGAGGGAACTCAGGCGGGATGCTTGGAAGCGCTCATGCTCAACCATAAAGGGGACGTCGCCGAGTGCACGGGCGACAATCTCTTTATCGTGAAGAAGGGGGTGGTTCATACGCCGTCGGTGGATTCGGGCATCCTTGAGGGGATCACCCGCGCCGCCGTGATCGAGCTCGCGATTCAGGCGGGGCTCGAGGTCGTCGAACGGACGATGGACCGACACGACGTCTACACGGCCGATGAGTGTTTCCTGACGGGGACGGCGGCCGAATTGATCCCGGTGGTGGAGTGTGACGGCCGGCCGATTGGGGAGGGCAAGCCAGGGTCGGTCACGCGCGATCTCAGGCGGCGGTTCCTCGAGCTGGTCCGCGAGGGCTCCTAACACCGCGAGGCCAACCCATGATCGACATCCGATTGATTCTCGCGACCACCGATTTCAGCGAGCACTCCGCGCTGGCGGTTCAGGCGGCGTGTCAGCTCTCCGCGCGGCTGGGGGCCGAGCTCCACCTGCTGCATGTGCTTTCCGAGATCATCCCCGCGGGTCCAGACCCCCTCCTCACCCCGATTTTGCCCGCCGAATACTATACCGACGCCGAGGAAAAAGCGCGCGAGACCCTCGAGCGATTCCTGGACCCGACGTGGAGCCAGCCCAGAAGCGTCTCCCGATTCGTGCGCTGGGGCAGCCCCGTGGAGGCCATCGTCGACCACGCGCGCGACCACCCCGTCGACCTGATCGTCATCGCCTCGCATGGACGAACGGGGCTCAAGCACGCGCTCCTGGGCTCGGTCGCCGAGCGGATCGTGCGCGAGTCCCCGTGCCCGGTCCTCACCATTCGCGATCGTGATCGCGACCGCGTCGGTTCGCCGGCCGTGTCAACGCCCTGAGGCCGCGACCCGCCAGGGAGTCCTTCACATGAATGATCACGTAGGCGATTCGCGGATGATCTTTCGAGGTCGCAAGATCGATCTCGCGCTCAAGAAGATCGTCCTTGCCGACGGTCGCGAGGCCGAGCGCGAGGTTGTGTTGCACCCAGGGGCGGTGGCGCTGGTGCCGATGGTCGACCGCGACCACGTCTGCCTGGTCAAAAACGATCGCTACGCGGTCGGCAAAACCCTGCTTGAGGTCCCCGCCGGCACGATCGACCCCGGCGAAACCCCTCTTGAGACCGCCCATCGCGAGCTCGCGGAGGAGACCGGTTATACGGCCGCCCGAATCGAGCTCATACGCGAGTGGTATGTCTCCCCAGGGGTAATGAATGAGCGAATGTTTCTGTATCTGTGCGAGGATCTGAAGCCTGGAGCGACCGAGCACCAGCCCGACGAAAAGCTCGAGGTCGTCGTGGTCGAGTGGCGAGAGGCGGTCGCGATGGCATTAAACGGCGAGATCGAGGACGCCAAGACGATCCTGGCCTTGCTCATCCTCGATCGCGCGCGGGCCGGGTAGGGGTGATCCAGCCGATCTAACGAGGCTGGAAGGGCATCTTGCTTGGGACCAGGACCGAGTCGAGGGGACTGAGCCCGGGGAGTGGTTGCTGGTCGTTGTTAAGGAAGACGTCGGGGTCCTGGGGGCTGATTCGCCTGGTCAGGAACCAGTGGACGCTGCCGTCGCCGAAGAGCACGTTTTGGCCGCGGCCGCCATGGTTGGGGCTGTTGCCATCGTTGATCACACGGAAGTTGTCATGGTCGGGCTTGTCGGCGAGCAGCGGGACGCGCGAGGCCAGGACAACCTCGACCGGGCCGGGAACGCCCGAGGCATGGCGATAGCCGAGATTGTAGGCGTAGTCCCAGCCGAGCATGCTCTGGTACTGGTTGGGATCGGTGCGCCGGATCTTATCGACCTGGTCGAACGAGATCAATTCGCGAGCGGCGTGCGGGCACGGTCCGTTGCACGGGCAATCGAGAAGCTTGGGATCGTCGAGCAGGCCGGCGTCGTGAAGCATCACGGCGAACATGCCCGAATGCGCGTCGGGCCGGTGCGTGGGAGGGTACGGGAGAAACGGATGCAGCGAGGCATATTGAGCCAGGCTGTTGCCCAGTTGTTGCAGGTTGAAGACACAGCCCGCCTGGTTCATCCGCTCGCGTGATCGCTGAATCGCCGGGATCAGGGTTAGCACCCCGGCCAGGAAGATGCTGGCCGCCACGGCGAAATCGGCGAACCGAAAAGGGACGCGGAGCGGCATCTGATCGGCGAGCGAAGGGCGGCGACGGTGCTTCGCGACGAAGGCCACCGTCCGCGCCGCCAGATCGGGGGGAGTTTCAAGGGAGTCCCCGTCGTCGAGCAGCCTGCGCAATGAGTCGCGAAGGTGTTCGACGCGAGTGACCAGCCTGGGGTCCCCCTCCATGGCGAGGTCGGTGCGCCTCGGGTCCAGAACTTCATGTCGTCCTAATGCGTAGTCAAGAATCTCGTCGTCGTTCATGGCCTCACCCATCCAAGCCACGCTCGCTGGAGCGCGCCATGGCGTGTAGTTTTTCCAAGGCGGCGTGCAAGCGCGACTTCACGGTTCCCACCGGGATCTTGAGGATCTCGGCGATTTCTCGATACTTCAGGTCTTGATGGTATGCGAGGATCAGGGTTTGTCGGAGGGTTTCAGGGAGTCGCACGATGCTGTCGCGGACCCACTGCCGCCGCTCCGCGTCTTGCATGTCAGAGAGCGGGCCATCATGGTCGCCCACCAAAAGATCGACTAGATTCGAGGTTTCGGAATCGCCCCGTCCTCCCACCCGCTGATCGAGACTGATCGTTGGGTGACGCCCCGCTTTCCTGAGGGCGTCGACGGCTTGATGCGTGGCGATCGCGTACAACCAAGGGCGGAAAGGCCGCCCTTTCTCAAAGAGACCACGTTTCAAATGGACCTGCAAGAAGGTGTTTTGAAACACATCCTCGGCCAGGGTCGCATCTCCCAAATAACGGTTGAGATACCGATAAAGCTCACGTTCGTAACGGCGGACAAGTTCGCTGAAGACGGCGGCGTGACCGTCCTCGCGATACCGGCACATCAGGTCTTCGTCGGCGATTTGACCGAGGTCTTCCGCCGATTGGGAACCCAATGCCTTGATCATGTTACGCACCGCCGCGGGCAAATGTTCGAACGTTCGGACTTTTTTGGCGACTCGCCCCGAAATTTCTCGGTCGCACCGGTCTGGAACTTGTAAAGATAAGTGTAATAGGCTGTTCTGTCGAGTCAAGGGCTTAGCGCGATTGCCGCATCAAAGGAACCACGCGTGAGGGTCGGGGGAACCGTTGTTCTCGGGGCGTGCTCGGCGTGGGTCGCGCCCTGTCCGGCTCGTCAAAAACGCGCGGACCGATTACGATTCAATGGTGGAATTGTCGCGATCCCGAGGCCGACGGAGAGCCAGCGTGTGGAATCCCGAGGACGTTCATC
>JAKBAP010000064.1 GCA_021808995.1 Planctomycetota bacterium
CCCTGGTGATTTCGCCGCTCTCCAGGACACGGAGGAGCTTGACCTGGATCGAGATTGGCATGTCGCCAATTTCGTCCAGGAACAAGGTGCCCCCGTTGGCGTACTGAAGCCGCCCGACGCGGTCGCGGTCAGCGCCCGTGAAGGCCCCCTTGACGTGGCCGAAGAGTTCGCTTTCGAGCACGTTTTCGCTGAGTTCGGCGCAGTTGAGGGGAACGAAGGGCTTGTTGGCCCTGGGGCTATTCACGTGCAGGGCTTTCGCGGCGAGCTCCTTGCCGGTGCCGCTTTCGCCGGTAATCAACACCGAGGCGGAGGTCGGCGCGGCCTGACGCAACCGCGTGACCACCTGATGCATGGCCGTTGAATTGCCGATCACCCCCTCGAAACCAAATTTCTCGTTGAGTTGCCGTTGGAGCTCCAGATTGGATCGGTGCAGCCTCTGGGTTTGCGACGCCTTGTCCGCGACGGCCCGGAGCTCGTTGATGTCGAGGGGCTTGGTCAAGTACGTGGACGCGCCCGCCTGCATGGCGGTAACCGCCGTCTTGATGGTGCTGTGGCCGGTGAGAATCACCACCTCGGAGTCTGGCAGCTCGCGATTGGCCTTCGCGAGGACCTCCAGGCCCCCGACCCCGTCCATGATCAAGTCGGTGATGATGATGTCGAAGGTCTGTTCCTCGATGAGCCTGAGCCCCTCCTCGCCACTGGTGGCGATCACACAGTCGTAGCCCACCCGCTTCAGGCTCTCCGCGACCGCGGCGGCGTGCGGCTCGTCGTCATCGACGACCAAGACCCGGATCTGCTGGTCCATCACCGTTCGCGTTCCTCCAGGCCAGAATCAGGTGTGGCTAAAGCCCGCTCGGAGACGCGGACGGCGAGCCGACTCCTTCGGCCTCGCCGGCGGCCGGGCGGGCCAGCGGAATGCGAATGCTGAAACGCGACCCCTTGCCAGGCTCGCTCTGCACCTCGATCGTCCCGCCGTGTGCCTCCACGATCTTCTGGACCGTCGGCAGCCCCAGACCACTCCCCCCGGAGCGGGTCGAGTAAAATGCGTCAAAAATCCGCGATCGAATCTCGTCGGTCATCCCCACGCCGGTGTCGATCACGTCCAGAACCGCCGATTCCCCCTCGCGCCGGGTGGTCAGGATCAAGTCCCCTCCCGAGGGCATCGCGTACTGCGCGTTGAGCAAGAGGTTCAAAAGCGCCTGCTTGAACAAATCCGCGTCGAGGTCGACCCGCGGAAGATCGGCGGCGAACGAGGTCCGGATCACAATGCCCCGCGCGGCCGCTTGCGGTTCCTGGAAATCCCTCAGCTCGTCGACGACGCTATTCAGGTCGGTCGGGACGAGATCCAGATCCTGCACCCGCGCGAACCGCAAGAAGTTCTCGACGATCCCCTGAAGCCGGTCGACCTCCCGCATGAGCCGCTCGATCCGCGTTTTGACCCGGCGGTCGCGTGGGGACTCGGCGTCCTCGAAATCCTCGGCCATGAGATCGAGGTTGAGCGAGAGAGTCGACAGGGGATTACGGATTTCATGCGCGAGCCCGCCCGCGAGTTGGGAGATTTCGGCATAGCGCGCGCGGAGGCTGCTCGGCGGGCTGACGAGATCAGGATCTCCCCGCCGATCGACGACCACGGGGGCTTGATCCAGGACGACCGCCCCGGCGGCCGCGCGACCCGACAACGGCGATTCGGACGCGGCATTGGCCATCGAGAGCCTCACAACACGCGCGAAGCAAGAGGTCAGCGAACAGACATCTCGAGGTTGAGCAAGAAACCCCTCGATTAAGAACGGGAAGGGCCCCGGCCGCGATCACCACCGCCGTAACCGCCGCGATCACCGCCGCCATAGCCACCCCCCCCACGCCGAGGAGGAGGTCCACCAGGTCCGCGGGTGTCGCCGCCGCCAGACGACGAGCCAGGCGGGCGCGTGCGGCCGGCGAACTCGTCAGTCTCGCCCCGTTCGGCCAGGGCGGCCTTGCGGGAGAGCTTGACCCGGTCTTGGTCATCGACGGCGATTGCCTTGACCAGCATCGGGTCGCCAACCCGGCAGACCTCGCCGACGCTGGCCACGTAGCCGTCGGAAAGCTCGCTGATATGCACCAGGCCGTCCTTACCGGGAAGAATCTCGACAAACGCCCCGAAGTCCTTGATCGAGGTCACGCGACCTTCGTAAATACGGCCGATCTGGACCCCTTCGGTCATGGCGACGATCTTATCGCGAGCCGCCTCGGCCCCGGCGGCCTCCAGGCTTGAGAGCGTCACCACGCCCGTGTCATCAATGTCGATCTTCGCGCCGGTCTCTTCCTGGAGACGACGAATCGTCTTGCCGCCAGGCCCGATCACAAGCCCGATCTTCTCGGGATTGATCTGGATCTGGATCAGCCGCGGGGCGTTCGAGGAAATCTCGTCGCGTGGGCGCTTGATGGCCCGGAGCATCGCTCGCAAAATCTCCAGCCGGGCCTCGTGAGCCTGGACCAGGGTCTCGCGAATGATTTTCTCGGTGATCCCGTGGTTCTTGAGATCAAGCTGAATGCCCGTCACGCCCCGCTGGGTGCCGGCGACCTTGAAATCCATGTCGCCGTAGTGGTCCTCGTCACCGATGATGTCGGTCAAGAGCACGTGGCGACCCGATTCGTCGTCCTGCACCAGTCCGATCGAAATCCCGCCGACCGGGTCGCTGATCGGCACGCCCGCGTCCATGAGGCTCAAGGTCGCCCCGCAGACCGAGGCCATCGAGCTCGAGCCATTGGATTCGAGGATGTCCGAGATCACGCGAATCGTATAGGGAAACCGCGCCGGCCCCGGAAGGATCGGAGCCACCGACCGCTCGGCGAGCGCCCCGTGGCCGATTTCACGCCGGCCAGGCCCCCGAATCGGGCGAACCTCGCCAACGGCGAAATGGGGCATGTTGTAATCAAGCATGAACTTCTTGGAATATTCGTCCATGATGCCGTCGACCCGCTGCTCATCGGCCCCGGTGCCCAGCACGGTCGTGACCAGGGCCTGGGTCTCGCCCCTCTGAAAGAGCGCCGACCCGTGGGCTCGCGGCAGAAGGCCAACCTCGCATTTGATCTGACGCAGATCCTTGGGACCGCGACCGTCGGGCCGCTTGCCATCGAGGATCAGCTCGCGGACGACGCGTTCCTCGACGGCGGTGAACGCCGTCTTGACCCGCGCCGGCGTCACCGGGGGGCCCGCCGACTCGACTTCCTCGCCAGGCGCGGCGGGGACCAGATCCTTGGTCACGACCTCGAGCAATTGCTTGACCGCGCCGTTGCGCTCGGCCTTGAGCACGATCTGCTTGGCCTGGCGGATCGACTCGGCATAGCGCTCGTAAATGGTGGCGCGAAGGGGGTCGGTCACGGGCTGGGCCGGTGTCGGAATGGGAATTCCGACGGCCTCAAGGAGCTCGTTTTGGAGGGCGATGATTTCTTGATTCAGGCGATGGGCTTCCATGATGGCGTCGCCCATCTCGGACTCGGGCAATTCCTCGCCGAAGCCCTCGATCATGACCACGGCGGTCTCGGTGCTGGCGACGACCAGGTCAAGGTCGCTGTCCTCGAGCTCAAGGGCGGTGGGGAACGCGATCAACTGGCCGTCGACCCGCCCGAGCCGGATCGCGCCGATGGGCCCCAAAAAAGGCGATTTGGCGAGCATCAAGGCCGCCGAGGCCCCGATCATCGAGAGGACGTCGGCGTCGTTTTGACGATCGGCCGAGATCGGTCCGGCCTGAATTTGGACCTCGTCGCGATAGGTCTCGGGGAAGAGCGGCCTGATCGGCCGGTCGATGAGTCGCGAGGTCAAGATTTCCTTGGTGGTGGGCCGACCTTCTCGCTTGATGAATCCGCCGGGAAACTTGCCGGCGGCGTAGGTCTTCTCGCGATAGTCCACTTGCAGGGGGAAAAAATCGAGCCCTTCACGCCCAGGGGCCGCCACGACGGCGACCAGGGTCATGGTGTCTCCGATTCGAACCACCACCGACCCACTCGCTTGCTTGGCCAGATGCCCGGTCTCGATGCTCAGGGCTTTCCCGCCGATGGTTCGCTCGACCATCTTTCTCGAAATCACGTTGCTGGACATGAAAATCACCTTCCACTCACCGCGACTATGCGGGGATGCTCATTGAATAAGGTCACTCGCCCGTGCGGCAAGCCGCTCTGATTAGTTGTTGCATCCGCTTGCCACCCGAAGGCGGGTCGACCGACGCGAGACCGCGAAACGTCGTCGGAGGCCAGCTCCCAAACAATTCCGGGAGACGGCGAAGAGGTGGTCGCCCCCTCGAGAGACGGCGAAACAAAAATCCACGGCATGCAATCTCGAATTGGACCACGCGCCGACCACCGGCAGTCACGGGGGCAATCCGGGAAACCCAAGTGAGGCCGGGTCACCGAATCACTTACGAATGCCGAGCCGGCTGATCACCTCGAGGTATTTCTTTCGCTCGTGAAGCCGCAAATACTTCAGCAGGCTCGAACGCTTGGACACCATCATCAGCAGCCCGCGGCGGCTGGCGTGGTCCTTGGCGTGAGTCTTGAAATGCTCCGTCAGATCATTGATCCGAGCCGTGAGCAGGGCAATCTGGACTTCAGGGGAACCCGTGTCCTCGCCCTTTCGCCCAAAATCGCCAATGATTTGTGTCTTTTTCTCCTTCGTGATCGCCATCGCACGCCCCAATACCGCCAACCTGGTTTTCGTTCGTAATTTCGATTTCCGTGACTCGATACCATAGGCGAATCGCCTCCACTTTGCAATGCCTCGCCCCCATCCCTTGCTCTCTGTCGATTGCCGGCGGCTCCGATTTTTCGGAAAGCATCGATCAAGAGTCTGGAATCGCCTCCAACACACGGTGCCATTTCCGTCACGCCATCATGTGCCCACCCGTCGCGAAAACGTCAAACCCCCGTCACAATCCCCGCGGCCACTCCGTACCCCAACAACCTTTGATTCCAGTCCCCGGCACTGATATCAATCCCTCTTCCCCAAAAGAGGCGATCCTGATGCCGGTGTCGCGGATTCGCAACGCCTCGATGCGGCTTTTCTCAAACACACGCATGCGTGACCAAGAAAGATCGTAGGATTTCAGAGGTCGTGCGATCAGGGTTTTTCCCCCTCGATTCTTCATCAGGGAGCCGAAGCATGCTTGCATACACGATTCGCAAGGGGGCTGGCCGCGCGCGCAGGCCGCGCCTCGTCGGGCTTGATCGGCTCGAGGAGCGGACGCTGCTTTCCTCGGCCGCGTTCGAGGTAACCTCTGACTGGGGTTCGGGTTTTGGAGGTCAGATCACGATCACCAACACCCAATCGACGGCCGTCGGCAATTGGAATCTGTCATTCACCTGGGACCGCCAGATCACGCAAATCTGGGATGCGTCGATTGTGAGTCACACTGGGGACCAGTACACGATCACCAACGCTGGCTGGAATGCGTCGATCCCCGCGAACGGTGGGACGGTCGACTTTGGATTCAATGGCTCGCCGGGGAACGTCGGGACCGACGTGCCGACGAGTTACTCGTTGAATGGAGCTCCGTTGGGCTCGGGATCGGGAACGACGCCGAGCTTGGGGATTAACAATGTCACGGTCGACGACGGGGTTTCCGGGGCGACGGCGGTCTTCGCGGTGACGATGTCGCGGGCGTCGACCTCCGCGGTCTCGGTTGCGTATGCGACCGCCAATGGCACGGCCACGGCCGGAACGGATTACACGGCCAGATCGGGAACCCTGACTTTTCCGGCGGGGGCGACCAGCGAGACGATCTCGGTGCCGATCACGGCCGACTCGGTGGCCAAGCCAAACTTGAGCTTCCAGGTGGACCTCTCGAACGCCGTCGGCGCGTCGTTGGCCACGAGCACGGGGACGGGGACGATCATTGACACGGTCGCGCCTCCGACCCCGGCGGCGGTCGCCTCGTTCGAGGTGACGAGTGACTGGGGTACGGGCTTTGGGGGCCAGATCACGATCGTGAACACTTCGTCCACGCCCATCAACAACTGGACCCTGGGCTTCACCTGGGACCGGTCGATTACCCAGATCTGGGACGCGACGATCGGCTCACACAGTGGAAGCACCTACACGATCGACAATGGCGGTTGGAATTCCACGATTCCGGCCCAAGGCTCGGTCTCGTTCGGCTTCAATGGATCGACGGGAAACGTCGGAACCGACGTGCCGACGAATTACGTCTTGAATGGCATTTCCATCGGACCGGGCGAGCCCTCGCTCTCGACCAACAACCTGACGGTCAATGACGGACCTGGGGGTGCCACCGCGGTCTTCACGGTCTCGCTGTCTCAGGCGGCCGTGACGAGCGTCTCGGTGGCGTACGCGACCGCCAATGACACGGCCACGGCGGGCACCGATTACACGGCCAGGTCGGGGTCGCTGACATTCCCAGCCGGGACCACCAGCGAGACCATCTCGGTGCCGATCACCCCCGACACGACGGCCAAGCCGAGCCTGACCTTTAGCCTGGACTTTTCCAACCCGGTCGGGGCCGCGCTCGCGACCAATACGGCGACCGCGACGATCGTGGACACCGTCGGGACCCCGCCAAAACCCCCCGTCGCCGGCAACGTCCAGGTCCAGTCGATCGAGGGGTCTCCGATCACGATCAATGTCCTCGCCAACGCCTCCGACCCCAGTGGATACACCCTTTCGCTGGCTTCGTTCACCCAGCCGGCCCATGGGTCGACCACCGAGAATTCCAGCTCGATGATCGTCTACACCCCGGCCGCGGGATATCTTGGCGGTGATTCCTTTAGCTATACCGTCTCGGACGGCCATGGCGACACGGCCACCGGGACGGTCTCGATCCTGGTCGTCGCCCCGCCCAACACCAGCGCCTGGCCCTCGCATGTTTTCGCGCCTTATGTTGATATGACGCTTTATCCGACATATCAACTCACGTCCGCGATGCAATCGGCGGGGATCAAGTATTTCAGCCTGGCTTTCATCACGGCCGATTCCAACAACGCCCCCGCGTGGGGGGGGTACACCAGTTACGAGGTCAATGGCGGCTCGTTCGACCTGGGCCTTCGCGCCCAGATCGCGGCTGTTCGCGCCGCCGGAGGCGACGTGACCGTCTCGTTCGGGGGAGCGGCGGGGACCGAGCTCGCCCTCGCGATCACCAATGTGGGCGCGCTCGAGGCCGCGTATCAGCAAGTGATCACCGCCTATAACCTGACGCATATCGATTTTGACATTGAGGGGGCGGCGGTCGCGAACACGGCGTCGATCGATCGCCGTTCGCAGGCGATCGCCGCCTTGCAACAGGCCGCCGCCGCCAGTGGCAAGACCCTCGACGTCTCGTTCACCCTCCCGGTCTTGCCGACGGGGCTGACCACCGACGGGCTTTACGTCCTTCAATCCGCGCTCAAATATGGGGTCAAGATCTCGACCGTCAACGTGATGGCGATGGATTATGGAGATAGCGCGGCCCCAAGTCCATCGGGGGAAATGGGGACATATGCCATCGACTCGGCCCAGAGCACCGAGACTCAGCTTGCTAGCCTGTACGGGACGACCCTTTCCACCAGTCAGCTCTACGAGATGGTCGGGGTCACGCCGATGATCGGCGTCAACGATGTGTCGGACGAGATTTTCATGCCCGCCGATGCCAGCCAGCTCGTCACCTGGGCCGAGCAAAAGGGAATCGGCGAAATCGCGATGTGGTCGCTCGCCCGAGACAAGGAGGACCCCGCCGGGGCCCTGACTTACGCCACCGACGATTCGAGCTCAATCGTCCAGACGCCGTTCGAGTTTTCCGGGATCTTCAACGCCTTCACGGCTTCCGGGGCGACGACGGCCTCGGTCGTGAACCCGCAAGTGGTCTCGTCGTCGACCATCAGGGGGGCGGGGCGGTTTCAGGTGGGGCGCGTGAGGCATCACAAGTCCCCGAGCGCTCGACCAGCGATTCCGGTCGCCCCACGCCACCCCAGCTTGATCGCGGCCCTGGCCGATGACGGCAAGCGGTCATCACACAAACGATTCCACTGAGAGCGCGATGATTCTCGCGTTTTCCGTGTGCGACCAGGCTATTGGCGGTTGGCTCTCATGGCCGCCAGGCCCGACCCCCAGGTATGGGTGTGAACGCTTCCTCGCCATCGTGATTGAAGGGTGGGCCGGCCGTTCGCGCCCAGTGTCGGGATCGAGACCACGACGATCGCGAAGAGACCCCACGCGAAAACCTTCCGCCAGCCTTCGGGCCAGGCGAGCGGGCGGGTTTCCTCGTCGTCGCGCGGTGGAGCTCCCGATGGCCATAGCCACAGCACCAGGGAGAGGATCACGCCCAGACCACTGAGGCCCAGACCCAATTCCAGACCGGCCGGACGATAGTTGAAGACAACGACATGAGATCCCTTTTCGAGGTAAATCGCCCGAAAGGCGACGTACGCCGGGAAGATGGCCGCCGGCCGTTCGTCGACGGTCGCCGACCAACCGGGGTCGAACGTGTCGGAGACGACCAAATAGGCGGGCGAATCGAGTTCGGCGGCGATCTCGACCCGCTCAGGGGTTTCCGCGGTGATTCGCGCGGAGCCGCTCGCGATCGCGTCCGCCGCGAGTGGGCGATTCGGATCCTCGACGACCAGATGATCCCGGAGCGTGTTCGTCTGGGTCAACCGGTCAAGCGCGGCGATGGCTTCCCCCTCGCTCGCCGCGTAGACCGGCCGGCCGGCCAATCGAGCCCGAGCCATGACTCGGGTGTTTTTATGGACAAACGCGGCCCCAACTGCCTTGAAAGGCATTGACGCGAAGGCCGGGTGGAGCTTGCGCCCGGTCACGATGTGGCTCGTGCTCTCGATATCGTGGCGACCGCGTCCGACGACCGTGTGGTCGAAATACGCGATCAGTCGCCGGGAAATCATCGGCGTATTGCCCTTGGCCGAGGGTACTCCCCAGACCGGCGGCAGGCTCCAATCCAGGGGATCGCGAACCGTCAGGAAATCAACCGGCTCGGACGCATAGCCAGGCTCGCCGGCTGATTTGTCGCCAATCCCAAAAATCCGTGTCAAACTCGGATCACCCTTGAGAAACACCGCCGAGCGCGGAGGATCGGTCCAGTATCCAGGATCGACCGTGGGGGCGTCTCGCCAGTGCGCCGACGCCAGGTCGATCATGACCAAAAGCGGCAGTCCAAACGCCCACCACTGTCTTTCTCGCGGAGCGCGGGAGCGCATCGTCATCCACGCGACCCCGAGCGCGAGCGCGGAAAGGACCGCGTTTCGCCCGACCCCCATCGCGATCTCTCGCCCCAGCCAGCGATACCGGAGCAGATGGTAAGGCTTGACCCATTCTAGCGGCCTGGTCCAGACCGGCATGTACAAGGCAAGCATGATCGGGACCGACAAGGCAACCAGCAACCCCGCCAGCGCCAATCCCCGCCTGAGCGACGGCGGTGCCCCCGGGCGCGCGATTCGCTCGACCCCCATTCCCGCCAGCACCGCCATCCCTAGCGACACCCACAGATGAAATCGCACCGGCTCGCGCGAGCTTCCCAACACCGGGATCCGATTCGCGTAATCAAACAAGAACGTATACCGACCTAGCATCAAGACCCCGGCCAGACAGACCAGGATAAACCAGAATCCGCGTTCCCGATCCCTGGGCGAGCCCACGCCGACGGCGGCCAGCACGATCGTGATCAGCCCAAGATAGGTGTTCATTTCATGATACGGATAATAGCCATCCATCCAGTCGGTGTCGCGGGCGCGGGTGCCGTAGGCTTCGCGGAGGATGACCGTGGGCAACAGCTCGGGATGCCACGATCCAAACGTGAGATCGTCCCAGGAAAGCCCCCCCGCGCGGGGGGATTGGTCGAGCAGGATCTTGGACGGAACCCACTGGACGCCGGAGATCAGGACGCCGAGCGCGATCAGAAGAGCCCCCTGCCCCAGGATTCGCGCCCGCCCTCGCGGGCCCATTTCGGTGGCCGCGCGATACGTGGTCTGGAGCCCGACCAATCCCACGCTGAACAGGGCGCCTTGCAGATGGCCGGCGAAAATTTGGCACGCGAGCGCGAATCCCCCCACGACCAAGCCACGTCCGCGCCCGGATCGCCAGGCCGATTCCAGACCCCAGACCACGAACGGCACGCTTGCCAGGGAATTGATCATGCTGGTGTGGATCAAATGCCCCCACATGAAGCCCGACAGGCCAAACACGGCCGCCCCGGTAAGAGCGCCCGTCGGGCCGATCTTACTTCTGAGCCAGCCATAGGTACCCACGCCGGCGAGCCAGACCGAGAGCACGGTGTCGAGGTTAAACGCCCGCCAGTTCGGCAGCCAGGGATAAAGAAGGTATTTGAGCGGGTGCAAATAGCCCGCCTGGCTCTCGCTGTAAAGCGGCATGCCGCAATAGAGTCCGGGATGCCAGCGCGAGAATCGACCGGCCTTGAGCTCGTCCGCGAAAAAGGCGCGGTAAGGGTAATTGATTTCGGTCACGTCGAAGTAAAACATCGCTCCGCGGAGACTGACCGCGTCCCAAAACACGACCACGATCGCGGCCGTCCAGATCAGGATCATGATCGCGTCGAGCCCAGATGGTCCGCGATGATCCTTGATCGCGCGAGGCTCGGTTGAGTCATTGAGGGTCGCCATCTGGGGCATGGATCAGGGGACCTCGATGGTGAGGCGATTGATCTCGGCGGGGTCGCGGCCTTCGGCTCGCCAGAGCGTCCCGAGCGCCGGCCGCCAGTCCAGGCCTCGCGATGACGACACCCGCCGTGAAAACGTGCTCGGCTCGTCGGCGGGGGTCGAGGGGACGGGGCTTGGCGGGCGATTCGGCGAAAACACGATCAGCTTGCCCTGGCCAGGCGCGAGACCCCGCGACCAGCCTGGAAACCGATTGGGATACATCGGAAACGGCACGCCCGTCATCCGCCCAGCCGAGAGGAAAGCGATCAGATAGACGTCCCAGTATGACCCCATGACGTGCGTCGCGTCGGCGGGTATCGAGTAATCGCTGAAACTCACCGACCGTTGCCGGCGATCCCGAGGATTCCAGAGCTCCAATTCCATCCACGAAGAATGATCCATGACGATCGGTCGGCCCGCCTGGTCGAGGTATGCCCGGACGTCGCGATACCAATGAAAGAGACCCGAGGTCGCGAGCTCGACGAAAATCGACGCCAGCGCGATGGCCACGATCGCCCGCGCGGTCCCACGCCCGGCCAGGTCGCGAAACCAGAGCCCGAAACCCATCGTCCAGGGGGTCAAGAGATAGACAAGGTAACGGTAATTGTCGGAATTGTAGACGTTTTTATTGAACAGAAACGCGGGGATGATCAAGAGCGCCGAGACCGTCGCGGCTCGAGCCGCGAGCGCGCCCGCGGAATCCCTGGGACGGATCGCCTCGCGAATCACGCGAGAGACGCAGACGGCGAAAAACACCATGAGCCCGATCGACAAGAGCTCGGAACCGACCGCGAACGGGCCAGGAGCGCGCGGCCCCCGGCCTGAAAGACTCACGACGTAGGGAATCGCCGAGAACGGGTTTTCCGTGACCCAGCCCAGGCCGGGGAGCTCGATGCCGCTGATCAGGCGAGGGAGCGCGCGAAACGTGAGCAGTCGCCAATGTTCCAGGACCGCGCGCGGCTCCAGAGTGAGCTCGAATTGCGCGGGGTAGCAGTCGTAGGGATCGACGAGCCGGCCAATCTCGCGCGGGACGATCCCCAGGGCCACCCCAGCGAGAAACAGCACGACCAGGCTGAGACCGCGCCGGGATCGCCCACCAGCCCACCAGGCGACGGCGGCCGCGGAAGCCAGGCCAGCGAGAGTGAAAAGAAACATCGGGTCCAGATAAAGCCCCAGCCCGCACCAGATTCCCAGGATCGGGATCCCACGCCGCTTCCCCGAGCCGGCGCAACCCAGGAATCCCACGATGGCCAGGTTATGCCATGCCAGGGTTAGCAGATGCCCGCCCGTGACGCGGCTCGAGAGCCAGACCGTCCCGACCGAGGAGCAGACGAGTGGCAGGAGCCCCCAGGCGGCCGGCCCCGGTCCAAGGGCCCTCCACATGAGCCAAAACGTCGAGGAGACGACCAAGAGCCAGATCACGCCGCCTCCGCTAACCAGCGTGGCCGGCGTCGCCCCCCACGCGAGCGCCTGCGGCAGGGCGGCCAGGATGGGCGCGATCCCCATGTACGGCGTGCCGGGGAAATGCCAGCGAAACCGCCCATGGACCATGTCCAGGAGGGTCAGGCCGTCGACCGCGAGATCGCTGTCGAGGTGGTCGACGGCGTTCGCGATCATGGGCGCGCGGATGAGGGCCGTCCACGCCAGCCCCACCGCGAGCGCCAGCCACGGCCACCGCGGCCGACGAACGATCACGGTCGTGCTGGGAATGCTCATGGGCGATTCACTGGGTCGGCGCCAACAAACGTTTCGCGACACGACTCGATAGGGTTCGGACCGACGATCAAACCGCCTCCGCCATCGCGTCGAGCAACAGGGTCGCGCGATTTTGCTCCTTGACCAGGTATTCACGTCCAAAACGAATCTGGATATGATCCCATGGCAGTACTTCTTCGACCAAGCGCTCGCGATGGCTGTAGAACGAGACGTCGATCCCCATGTCGGCGAAGGTCCGCCACCAGAGATCGGGCTGGAAATGCTCCGACCAGGCGTCGAGCCGGGCTCCCCTGCGCCACGCTTCCTCGAGCGCGGGCGCGATCCGGCGATCGCCCCGGGTGAGCACGCCCTCGAGCATGCTGCGCTCGATGTCGTGGCACTTGACCGTCACCGATCGTAGCCGCGCTTTCGACTTCAGATAGCGATGGGCCCAGTGAAAGTATTCGCGCTCCCTGAGGCCGTTCCACTGGTAGGCGGTGTGGGGCTTGGGAATGAAGTTGGAGACGCTGGCCGTGACCTCGGCGAACCGCCCGGTCGTGTCCTTGCCGATTCGCGAGATCGTCTCGGCCATTTCGATGATGCCGTCCAGGTCGACCTTGCGCTCGCCGGGGAGCCCACACATGAAGTAGAGCTTGACCTTGCGCCAGCCGCGGCGAAACGCCTCGGCGCAGCCTTCGTAGAGGTCCTTGTTATCGATTGGTTTACGGATCTGGTCGCGCATGTCGTCGCGGGCGACCTCGGGTGCAAGCGTGAGCCCGCTCCGGCGCCCCTCGGCCAGGAGGGCGGGGATCTTCTTGAGCGTCTCGGTGATCCGCAGGCTGGGAAGCGAAATCTTCACGCCCAACGGGGTGAACACTTCGCTCATTCGGGTGACCAACTCCTCGAAATCCGGGTAATCGCTGGTCGAGAGCGAGAGCAGGCTGATTTCGTCGTAGCCGGTGGACTCATAGCTCTCGAGCGCGGCCTTGACAATGGTTTCGACCGTCCGGTGCCGTAGCGGGCGCTTGATGACCGTGCTCTGGCAAAACCGGCAGAGCCACGGGCAGCCCCGCATGATCTCGATCGCGATCCGGTCGTGGGCCGTCTCGACAAACGGGACCACCGGGCGCGTCGGCAACGGGATCGAATCCAGGTCGCGAATCGTGCATGGGCGAATCCGCTCCGGTACGTCATCGCGAGTGCGCCTGATCTCGATGATTCGACCGTCCTCGGCGTAAATCGGCTCATAAAATCGCGGAATGTACGCCCAGTCGACGGCCCCCGCGATCTGGGCGAGCTTATCCTCGCGAGTGAGCCCCGATCCCATGAGCTCGGTCCATAATTCGCACACCTTGGGGAGGCTCGGCTCGCCGTCGCCAATCACGAAGAGGTCGATAAAGGGCGCCAGTACCTCCGGATTCTGCGCTCCCGGCCCGCCGGCGATCACCAGCACGTCGTCGGCCAGTCGGTCCACGGCGTGCAGCGGGATCCGGCCCAGGTCGAGCATCGTCAGAATGTTCGAGTAGCAAATCTCGTACTGGAGCGAAAACCCCAGCACGTCAAAATCGCACAGTGGGGTAAAGGTCTCGAGACTATAGAGAGGGAGATTCTGGTCCCTCAGGGCGGCCTCGAAATCGGGGTTTGGAGTGAACACTCGCTCACAAGACCAACCGTTGCCGTTCATCAGGCTATAGAGCACCTGGAGCCCATGGTGGCTCATCCCCAGGGAATACGAATCGGGAAACGCCATGCAGACGGTTCCACGGGTCTGGGAATGATCGCTGACGACGCTGTTCAGTTCGCCCCCGGTGTATTGGGCGGGCATGCGGACGCCAGGCAACACCCGAGCATGAACCGCGTCCCGAAGTTCCTGGTTAATCATGGGGGGTCGACTCCGCCGCGTTGAAATCCGTGCCGCGGGTCAGGCGGCAAAATCGCATTGTATCGCCCCGCCCCCGGCCGGTACAGCGGAGCAAGCCGAGAACGGCGGGGTGTATCGGCTCGTCGTGCGGATCACCCACCGAATCCCACCAACGGCCGTGTGGGGGTGGGCTAGAACTTCTTGACCGCGCGCCAATCCTTGAGGACCGGGATTCGGTCCAGGGCCACCAGTCTGTCGATCAATCGGCCGGCCCCGTGGATCAACCAGCCGATCGCGACCGCGGCCACGGCGTTGGTGGCCAGGACGGCGATCGCCGTGGCCAGGAACGCGGCGGCATCGAGCCTTCTCAGGCGGTGCAGCCGGCGCCAGGTGCTCCATTCCAGCAAGCCAATGCCCACGTAGGTCGTCACCCCCGCGAGCGCGGCCAGGGGAATCACCGCGATCACGCTCGAGCCGAACCGCACCATGGCGAAAAGAAAGAGCGCGTGCAGGAAATTCGAAAGCCGGGTCGTGCCGCCGCATCGCACATTGGCGAGGCTGCGAGCGGGAATCCCGACGCTCATCGGCGCGCCAAAGACCCCCGCGCAGAGATTGGCGATCCCATACGCGCCCAACTCGGCATCGGCGTCGGCCCTGCGCAGCGGGCGATGCCGGCCCTGGAAATGTTCCACCACGCGCGATGTGATCAGGACGTTGATCGAGGTCACGAACGCCAGCCCCAGCGCGGATGGCAGGATGTCGACCACGTCGCTGGGGGTCCAGGTGAACCCGGCCAAGGGAGGGATCGAGAACCCCACGACGCCTAAGGCGCGCTCATGCCAGCCAAGGATGCCCGTGACCGCGACCGATAAGCCGATGCCGATGAGCGCCGCCGGCGACCGCGGCCAGCGCCGGCCGGCGGCGATCGCCCCAATCACCACGATCACCCCGAGCGCCAGGGGCCGGGCGTGGGCCTGACCCAGGGAACCCAGCACGGAGATCAGTTGCCCGATCGGGATTTCCGAGGCATTCGCCCGCGAGCCCGAAAGTCCCAGCATCGTGCGAAGCTGGAGGATCACCATCATGGCCCCGACGCCGCAGGAAAAGCCCGAGACGACGACATGGGGTGCCCGAGCCACCCAGCGACCCAGCTTTAACACGCAAAACATCATCATGAAGACCGCCGCGGCGAGGCAAATCTTGGCCGCTCCGCCCACCCCCTGCGAGCGCACCGCCGCCGCGATAAAGGGAACGGTCGCGCTCGCGGTTCCGCCGATCAAAACCGGATTGCGACCGACCAGGGCCGTGATCGGCGCGGTCAAAATTGAGGTGAACAGGCCGAATTCCGGGGGCAAGCCCATGAGCCGCGCAAGCGCGAGACCATAGGGCAGGGCGATCAGGGCGGCGATGAAGCCCCCTGATGAGTCGCCCGCCAGTTCCCGCCATCCGTAACCCGTCCCTCGAGACCGCGGAATTCGCGGGTCAGGCATTCATGACCCGGCCGAACGCCGTCCGGAATTTCGCCATTTCCTCGCGGGTCCCGATGGAAACCCGGACATGGTTGGGCATCGAGGGCCAGCTCCGCCCGATGACCACTTTTTCCTTGAGCAGGGCGCTCCAGACCTCGCGACCTGGCCGGCGGACGTCGATCATGATCATGTTGGCTTCCGATGGCAGCACCGTGAAGCCTTTCTTGTCGAGGAATTCGACGGTTTCCTCGCGATTATCGGCGATGATCTTGCGACGTTCCTCGATCAGCCCCTTGGCCTTGAGACTGGCGGTCGCGCCGACCATCCCCGTGACCGGCAGGGCACCCGCCCCGTACCCCTTGAGCTTGGCGATCAGGTCGGGACGCCCCAGGGCCGCCCCCGCCCGCAACCCCGCCATGCCGTAAAGCTTCGAGAAGGTCCGAAGAATGATCACGTCCTTATCCGCCGCCACCAGATACGAACCCGGCTCGGCTGTCTTGGACAGGTGGATGTAAGCCTCGTCCAGGAGCACGATCGCCCCCTTGGGCTTGTTGGCCACCAGGTACTCGATATCTTCCTTGGACGTGATCGAGCCGGTGGGATTGTTGGGGTTGCAGACATAAATCAGGCCGGCCTCGGGATCGGCCTGGGCCATCTGGTGGACGTCGTGGGCATAGTCCTTGCGCAAGGGAACCTTGATCGTCCGGGCTCCGATGAATTGCGCGGCTCGCTCGCCCGCTTCGTATCCTGGGTCGGCGACGACGAAGCTCTTGCCAGGGGCGGTAAACGCCAGGACCGCGCGATGGAGCGGGTCACTGGACCCGGCGAAGGGCATCACGTGGTCCTTGGACACCCCCTCGATGCCGGCCATGGTCTCGGCGAATGCGAAGGTCTCTTGATAGAGATATCGCCCCCCCTGTTGCACGATGTTGTGAATGGCCTCGGCGGCTGCCGGACAGGGGCCCATGGGGTTTTCGTTGGCGTTGATTCGCACGGCATCGGGGGGCAAATTCGGCATCGCCGATAACCCCTGGGCCATCGCGGCCTCATTGTAAAATGGGAGCGACGCCCCCGCGGCCGCGAGCGCTGTCAACCGCGCGAACTGGCGACGGCTAAAGCCCCGCGAAATCCAATCACGACGCGCCTCGGGTCCGAACAAATCGTTCATCGCTCCTCCAGATTCGAAAGATCGTACGGGAATGAATCACGCGCCGCGGACTGAAAGCCGGCTTCGCCAAGCTCGAAATCATTGTCGCGACCAAGCATGCGCCCAACGACGCGTGGGAAGAGGAGGAGACCACGTCGTCTGGACCGTCGGCTTGTTCGAGCATCGCCATGTTCACCATGGAAGTAGGAATTATAGAACGACCGTCGCCGATCGTAAACGGACTACTTAATT
>JAKBAP010000523.1 GCA_021808995.1 Planctomycetota bacterium
CATCGGGCGAGCCAATCTCGAGAGCGCAATCCACCCCCTCGACCTCGCGGCCATGCGCGTCGACCTCGAGCCCGGTCTCGGCGGCGTCCTCGCCAGGTTCGACCTTGATCAGGCCTACATCCAGCCGCGTGTCGCGATCGGTGGCGAACCGGAGCACCCCACTCACGTGGATTGAGCGCACGAGCGGCCCCCGCGCGACGTCATAGACCACCACATGCCCCGGCCGAACCTGAACCCGCGCCTGCTCGCCCGGGACAGCGCCCGATTCCCAGGTGCCAGGCGCGGACCAAGGGCCGCTTGATCGCGAGCGCGACAGCGCGGGTGAATCGGCCCCCGCCGCCGTCGCGTGGAGGATCAAGACCAGGATCGCCAGATATCTCGGGCTACCGATCACAACATCCCCCCCGTTCAGGGTCGCGCGGGCGGATGGCCGCCGGCGGGACGGGTTTGAAAGTCGCGGATGTATTCTTGCCGCGCTCGGTCGTTGGGCTGGCGGACCCCGGCGTCGAATGGGAACGGCGGCATCCCCCGCCAGGGCAAGGGCTCGACCGTGTCGCTGCCGGCCGTGCAGGGATCGGCGTCCTTGCAATAACCGTAACCACGCAAGACATAGCTCCGCGACCAGCCCGGCTCGATCGGGGGGACCGATCGGCCGTCAAACTCGATCCGCGCCTCGTCACCGGGCCCCACGACGCAAAAACGGTCGTCGTCGCGGGTGAGGAGCTCGGTTACCTCGCCATATCGCGTCAGCATCCCCCCCATCCGAGCCAGGGGGGCTGGGTCGACGTATTCGTATGCGTAAAGCAACGGCAACCCGCCATCGGGCGAGGTCTCCCGCATGTAGCCCCGGTGCTCGAGCGTCGTCCTGGCCACCGAAAGCGTCGTCGTCTTGAGCGCGGACTCGGCCGCTGGATCGCGCGGCGCGATAAACGCCTGATCGTAATAACATTCCATATTGGTCTTGATCCGGAGCACGCACTTGGGACCCGTGAGCTTGCCCGTGAGGTCGAGCGTCGTCCTCCGGGGAAGGCCGGCGGGGTAGCCGGCCCTGGGTTCGATCATTTCCCAGCGGCCGTCGTCGCGAAGCCGCTCGAGGGTGGGGGGCACTAGGGCGATTCCGGCCGTGGCCGCCGCGTAGTTGGTCTGGGAATAGGGGTATTCGACCCACCCCGCCAGGCACAGCATGAGCGGATCGTTCGCGCCAAACCGAGCGAGTCGATCGCCAAAATCCAGCACGATCCCGTGCTCTTCCGCGTAGCCCACCCACCCCTTCAAGAGCCGAAAGCCATCGACGGTCCGGCGGTCGTAATGCCTGAGGGTCTCGGTCACGTCGCGCCCGGCGAGGTCGGTGGCGCGGGCCGGCTCGATTCGCTCGCGAAAGGCCCGCCGTTCGCCGGTGGGCCGGGGGCCCTCGGGGGCGAATCGCTCATCAAGGGCCACGCTCACCCCCGGCGGCCGATCGATGACGTCGAGCTCGAGAAAATCCAGATAGACCACCTCGTCCATGGGCTCGGCGACCGAGATCCGATAAACACCACCGACGGCTTTCATTTGTTGCTCGGTGATTTCCATGGATTCATCGCGGTCGGGCCGGCCGTACACGCCGGGGGCGACCAGATAGCCCATGCCGCCCCCCCCCAGGAAATCGCCGACGCAGACGAACCGCTCGCCGTTCCACGTGAAAAGCACGGGGCAACTGCCGGTCTTGCGATTCGTCTCATAGAGGTTGATCTTTTGATTCGCCGTGACGTTAAGCTCGCACTGCATGACGCCGTCGGGCCAGCGCAGGTGCATGAGCTCGGCCTTCTCTCGCGAGCCAAGCCCGATCACGACCGTCGTCGCCGATTGGGCCAGCCCCGATTCCGGCGTCGTGTGATCGTAGGCGTAATGGACCCCCTGCCCCTCGAGGAGGAGCCTGGTCCCGATCGCGTGGGAATTGGTCCGCATGAGCTGCGGCTGAACGTGCCAGTGGCCGCCGAGCTCGAGCGCGAGCCAGTTCTGGCCGTTGCCCAGGTTTCGGGCCAGGGCCGGCGGCTGGCCTGGGCGGGCGGCCACGAAATCGGGGAGCGGGTCGCCGACCAGGTCGGCCATGCAGAGGCCCTCGATCCCCGGCGAATCAAGTGGGATCGGCAGCGTGGCGGCGGCGTGGCGCTTGCCCTCGTTTCGTGCCCAAGCGGGGAGGCACGGCTCGCCAGGCTTACCCACGGCCGGAAGGCCGGCCAGGTCGACCCGGCCATCGAGATCGATGTCGATCGCCAGCGCCTGCCGCCATCGGCCGGCGTTCGTCGCCCAGGGCTCGAAGGCGATCCGTCCCGCCACGGTCGTATTGCGAAAACAGAGCAGCCCCCCCTCGGCCCGGGGCGCGGCCAGATCAGCCCGGCCATCGGAGTCGACATCCATGACCAGAAGGCCCGACGAGCCCGCGGCGGACGCGAGATCGGCGAGCTCGGCCTCGTGAAACACCCCCAGCCGATCATTCAAGACGACCCTGGTCGGCCCCTGCTCCGCGAGCAAGACCAGGTCCAGGTCGCGATCATCGTCGATGTCGAGAGCGGCCACCGCCGTATGAAGCGCCTGCCCGCCCGAGAGGGCCTTGGCCCCAGGCCAGGGCACGAGCGAGAGCGAGAGCCCCGACTTGGATTCGACGTCGTCGGTGGCGACCGCCGGAGGTGCCCACGCCGGCGGCGGGCTCCCTTTAAGCTGGGCGGGCTGGCCGTCGTTCCGATAGACCGAATTCGCGATCCCAGCCGGTGCCTGGCCCCCAGCCACGAAGGCTCCGCCCGAATCCGCGAACGCGCAGTAATTGATCACATAAAGGTCCAGGTCCCCGTCCTGATCGAGATCAAGCCAGCGAGCGGCGAGCGAAAGCGCCTTCGATCCGTCTCCCTTGAGCGCGTTCGTCGCGTCCTCGAAGCGTTTCCCGGCGAGGTTCCGCCAGAGCCGATTGCCCCCCACGCCGGTCAGGAACAGGTCGATGCTTCGGTCGGCGTCGAAATCGGCCGCGGCCACCCCCACGCTGCCGGTGTCGATCGGCAGGCCAAACGCGGCCGTCTGGTCGACGAACCGGCCGTCACCCTGATTGATCAGGAGACAGTCGCGAACCCCCTTGGGACCGATCACCGCCGAGGCGAGGAACAGGTCAAGCCGGCCGTCCCGATTGACATCGAATGAGGCGATCGCCCCCCCCATTCGCGCGCGAATCCGGCCCACGATCGCGAGCGGGCCGGTGAAATCCTCGGGCTTGACCCAGCGCTCGGCCTCGCTCAGCGTGATCGCGAGCCCGCGGCCCGCCTCGAATCGCGGCGCGGGGGGGGAATCGGGATTGTTCGCGTCGGGCCGGGGAAAGGGATTCATGATCGTCGCGTACCGCCCCATCTCGCCGTATCGCTTTTGCAGGGTATCGCCAGGCCCTGGCGTCGGCGCGGGCCGGTCGGGATTGATCTTGCTCCAGCGGTCCAGGAGCTCC
>JAKBAP010000524.1 GCA_021808995.1 Planctomycetota bacterium
GGGTCGCGGAGGCCGAGCGGCCGCTCAAGGCACCAGTTTTGCCGGGTCCAACGGTCGAGCCCTGGGTTCCGCTCGAGGGGGGGGCGATCCGGGTCCGGGGGATCGCATCCAGGTCGGTTGATTCTCCATTGGGAATCGAGGTCGTGCCGGGCGTCGAATAGGCCGGCGCTGGAACCACGACCGAGGAGGTCCCCGATTCGAGGGGGGCACCCACGATTTCATCTCCGCAGCAGCCGCCGCGGGTTCGATTGAAGATTCTGCTGGTGGTTCGCCGCAGGAATCCGCAGGGGCCGGTGATTCCGCCGCAATTCCCCATTGGACCTGATTGACATCCGGTCTCGAGCAGCGCCATCGCGGCCAGAAGACCAATCGCGGCCCATCCGGGCCCCCGCGGCCGGGCGCGCTTGGGCGCTCCCCGCGGCCCGCCCAACCGTTTCCTGAATCGTTGAAGTCTCATCATGATGCTCCCAGTAGCCAGGTTACGCGAACAACGCCCGGTGGCGATTTTGGCGGCTTGACTCGCAATCACCCCGCCCAGACAAGATTCCCGGACGATCTCGCGTGAATGCCAGGGCCTCTCGAGGTGCCCTCGTCAACCACGCCGGCTCGCCAGGGCCGCCAGGGCCAGGGCTCTCGGGGAGGGACAAATCCCTCTCCGGGATGATCCAGGTCAAAACACTCGGGTGTCTCATCAAGGGATCGGCGCGAGCTTCGTGGACCCGGCCCGCGCTCCGCCTCGTGTTCCCTCTCGGCGGCCTTGGCCGCGAGAAATCAACATGAGGACGACGTGCCTGGCCTGGCCAAGAACCTCGCTCGCGACCCTGCTTTCGAGGTCGCCCTGGAACCCTACCCGACATCCAGCCGGTTGCCAAAAAAACCGGAGGGTTTCTACAATGAAATCCCAGGCTTCGCTTGTGCGAACCGCGAAATCCAAAAGCTTTGACTCGGACTCGGGGATGACGCCGTCCCACCAATCCGGCCGATCGGCGAACTCCCCGCGACCCTCCATCTCGCTCGCCTGGCTCACGGCGGGGGTGGTCATCGCGTCCGGGCTCACGTTCGCGCTGGGGCTCGCCGATAAGCCGTTCGTCGATGAATATGCCTATATCTCACAAAGCTATTTCGCCGACCTCTTCCTGGAGGGTCGAACCAACGACCCTGAGTGGCTCGAGCTGAGAGCCTACGACCTTCAGCCCCTTCCCAAGTATCTCATCGGCGTCGGTCTGCGAGCCGCCCGGCTCCCCATGCCCGGTCCCGCCAACGCGCATGCCTGGTATTACGACAAGGAGCATCCCTATCACCCCTTTGGCGGGGCCTCGACCCTGCTCGTCGGCCGCCTGCCCACGATCGTGCTGGGAGTGATCGGGTGCGTGGCGATCCTGGCGTGTGGAATCCTGATCCGCGATCGAAAGACCGGCGTCGTGGCCGCCCTCTTGCTGGTCGCCAGCCCGCTGTACCGCCTGCACGCCCATCGCGCGATGTCGGACGTCCCTTGCGAGGCGCTCACCCTGGTCGCGCTTGCGGTCGCGCTCTGGACCGGCCAGCGGATCTGGCGGGGGGGTGGTGCCGGCGTCTACCTGGTTGGGGTGATCACCGCGGGGCTCGCGAGCGGCCTGGCGATCCTCTGCAAGTTCAATGGATTCCTGACGCTCATGGTCCTGGCGGTCTGGTCGGCGGTCGTGCTGGTTTCTCCGGGTGTCTCCCTGGCCCGTCGGCTCCTGATCGCGACCGGCCCGATCCTGAGCACCGCCGTCGCCTTCACGGCCCTGGTCGTGCTAAACCCGTTCCTGACGGCCCATCCCACCGGAACCCATGGCCCGACGCGAATCCTGGCCAGCTACGGCATCGTCGAGCGGCTGCGGTTCCAGTTCCGCCACCGGTTCGCGCTCTCCGACAGCCAGAAACGGACCTTTACCGGCGATGCGCTCAACGACCCGCTCGACAAGGCCAAGGTTTTCTGGGTACAGGGGTTCGGTCGATTCGGCCCACTTGGCCCGAGCGTCTCGAATTCGGTCAATCGTTACGAATGGCGGCAAGACGCGGGGGCGATCATCTGGGCACCGATCGTGCTCTTGGGGGTGGTGCTCGCGGCGCGGCTCGTGGTCGTGCAGCGGCGTGCGCGAGTCTATCCCCGCGCGCTCTTCCTCCTGGCCTACGCGGGGGCGGCCTGGGGCGTGGTTGCCTACTATCTCCCGATGGCCTGGGATCGGTATCTCTTGCCCATCCAGGCACCGGCGACCCTGCTGGCGGCGGTCGCGGCGACCTCGCTGTGGGATTGGCTGGACATCACCAGCCGGTCCGCCGTCTCTCGTCCGATTCATCGCGCGGCCGCGGGCGTCTTCCTGATCGTGTTGGGGAGCGACGCCTATTTCTGGCATTCCCGCGATTGGAACACCGCGAGCCGGCTCATGCTGGTTTATTCGATCGTCGACCGAGGCACGATCGACATCACCGGCCTCGAACAACAGACCGGCGACCGAGCGCTTTACCAGGGCCGGTATTATTCCGACAAGCTCCCCGGCTATCCGCTGCTGGCCGCGCCGGCTTATGGGATGGCGAAAGCCATGCTTGGCCTACCGAGCCACCCGTTGAACGGACCAGCTCTGCGCTATTGGTGGGCGGATTACTGGGTGACGCTCTTGACCTCGGGCCTGTTCACGGCCGCCGCGGCGGCTCTGATCGTGGTCTGGTCGGGCGAATTGGGCTGCCGGCCGGCCGTGGCGGCGATCCTGGGCCTCGCCTATGGGCTTGGGACGCCGGCCTATGTCTATGCCACGCTCGCCTATGGCCATCAGGCGACGGCCTTGGCGCTCCTCGGCTCGCTTTATTTGATCGTCAGACCCGCTGGTGCTCGGTCGTCCAGGTTCCGTTGGCTTGCCGCGGGGGGACTGGCGTCGGTGGCGGCCGTCGTCGAGCTCCAGGTCGCCCCCGTCTCGGCCATCCTGGCCACCGTCTTGCTCGCGCGGTGCCTGACCCGAAAGGCCCCCTGGGACGCGCTCCCGCTGTTCGCGCTGGGGGCGACGGCCCCGCTCTTGGTCATGCTCGGCTACAATCAGCTCGCCTTTGGTTCGCCGTTCGACATGGGCTATTTTCACCATGCGAACCCCGAATTCGCCCTGGTCCACGGCCGCGGCCATCCACTAGGGCTGACCAGCCCCGACTGGAGCAAGCTCGTCCCCTTGCTGGTGGGTGAGCACCGAGGGCTGACATTCTACGCCCCGATCGTCTGGCTGGCGATTCCCGGTTGGATCGCGCTGGGGTCGCGCGGATATCGGGAGCTCGCGCTCGCGACGGCCGCAAGCGCCATCGCAGTGCTGCTGGTCAATCTCAGTTATCCCGAATGGACTGGCGGTTGGTCGACGGGTCCGCGACTGCTCACCCCGTTGCTCCCGTTCGCGGTTTTGCCGGTGGCCGCCTTGCTCGCCGGCGATACGCCCCGTTCCCGCGCCGCCGTC
>JAKBAP010000065.1 GCA_021808995.1 Planctomycetota bacterium
GGCATCGACGGATAGAGATGGCGGGTCGGCACGAAGGTCAGGACGGCCAGCAAGACCACCACGCCGAGCGAGACCCAGGGCCCAAGGGGAAGGGCGTAAAGATAAAACGCGACCACGTTCCAGAGCGAGGGAAAGCCCAGGAAATAGCCATCGGCGGTCTTGGCCTCGACCTGGCAAAAGCCGTAAATGCTCGCGAGGGCGGGAAAGATCAACCAGGCCTCCCAGCCATCGGGAAGAATGTGGGCACGATAGACCAGCAAGAGGGGCAGGAACGTATAGGTAAGGAAATCGATGATGTCATCGAGCCTGCGCCCGTCAAAACTGGGGACGGCCTCCTTGATCCGAACCCGACGGGCCAGGGTTCCGTCGGTCGAGTCGACGATCGTGGCCACGGCCATCAGCAGAAATGACCAGCGAAAGGCGTCGGGCCCCCCCTGGATGATCAGCGCGGCGATCATCGCGGCGGCCACCAACCCAAGCGCGGTATAGGCGTGAACGCACCAGCCCAGGACCTGCCGAAGCGCCCCGACCTGCCGAGCCGGTCGTCGCGTCCCCTTTTTCACGCGCCGACGTTTCTTGAGTGCGAGCATCCTTACGAATCTCCTTGGGAAAGCCCAGCGGTCGCGCCCGCCGCCACGTGTTCCGCGAGAACCCCGATCCGCCCCCGTCGGGTGACCCCATGATATAAAATTCCCACCCCGATGAGCGAGAGCGTCGCCAACGAGGCGAACCAGCGCTCGATCGCGGCTTGGCCCTCGCCACGCGGCCAGCCCGTATTCACCACGACAAAGACGCCCCAGACCACCGCGGCGAGATTGACCATGAGCCCCCAACGGCCCATCGAGAAGAATCCCTCGGAAACCGCGTCCCCAGGTTCGCGACCTCGCAGCCGCCCGAGCAACTGGGCCCCGGTCGTCATGAGATAGGCGAGATTGGCCCAAACCACGGCGACCGCGCAGACTGTCTCGATGACCTTGGGGAAATTGATATTGGCCGCGAGCATACCCGCCGCCGCCACCCCCACGATCAGCACGGGGCCAGCCGGGGCCTTGGTTCCCTCGGGCACGCGCGCGAGCCATCCCGAAAACGGCAGACCACCGTCGCGCGCCATCGCGAAAACCAGCCGAGCGGCCCCCCCCTGCACCGCCAGCGCGCACACGCAGACGGCGAGCACGGCCGCCGTCAAAAGCGGAACACCGAGCGCAGGCCCCAAAGCACCCTTCACCAGATACGGCAACCCGCCACCGATCCGCCCCAGCGCGGGGTCCAGAGGATCGGCCGCCGAGAGCAACCCGAAAAGGATCAACAACCCCCCCGCGACCCCCGCCGCCAGAAGTGCCCTCAAAATCGCACGGGGCGCGCACAGACGCGGCGACACCGTCTCTTCCGCCAGCGATCCGGCGGTGTCGAATCCGTAAAGAACATACGAGGACGCCAGCGACGCCGCCAGAAGAGCGGCCAACGACGACACCGTCCGAGACGCCGGCCTCACCTCGAGCAGCACGGCCGGCCCATGCTTGATTCGCAGGGCCAAAAGCGCGATCAGGACGCTCACCCCCACAAGCTCGATCACCACCCCGAGATTGTTGATCGACGCCAGCACCCGCACGCCGGCCAGGTTCACCAGGGTTGACGCCACGATCAGCGAACAGCCCAGAATCACCGCGTTCTTGGCGTTGGCGGAGTCGTCGCCGCCGTCGCCAACGAACTGAAACCAGGGCGCGACCTGGGGGAGCGTGGTCTGAAGGGCGAGCGCGACCGCGGCCAGGCTGACGATCCCGCAACCCAGCGCGACCCAGCCAGTCGCCCAGCCCCAGGCCGGTCCAGCGATCCGGCGAGCCCAGGGATACACCCCCCCAGACAGGGGAAAGCGAGCCGCCAACTCCGCGAGGCAAAGGGCGATCGACGCCTGACCCAGCAGGACGACCGGCCAGGTCCAAAAAAACGCCGGTCCGGCGGCCGCCCAGCCGACGTGAAACATCTGAAACACGCCGGTCAAGATTGAAATATAAGAGAACCCCGCCGCGAACGACGAGAACCCCCCCAGCCGGCGGTCAAGGGACTGCCGATAGCCGAGCGACGCCAGATCCAGGGCGTCGTCGGCGGGGTCTCCGTTCGGGGGCTCGCCCTGGCATGGGCCGGCGGTCAGGCCGTCGCGGTGTAGACGCCCCACTTCATATCGCCATTCTGGCAAAAGCCCACCTTCATGGCCCAGCGCTCCACCAGATAGTTCAGGTCTTTCTCGGAGAAGACGGTCAGGAACTCGGCTCGCTGGGTTTTCAGCCGATCGGCCTCGCTCTTCAGGATTTCGATGAAGCGATCGGTGGCGTCGTCGACCTTGACGTCGTGGAAGCCAGCGGCCTCGAGCAATCGGCCATACTGGGGGGGCTCGACAACATGATATCCCGTGTTCTTGATATATTCCTCGAACGCGGGGCTAGCCGGGGTCTTGCCGCGGGCGTAGTCGGTGATGACCAGGCTCCCGCCAGGGGCGAGCAACGCGTGCAGCCGGGAAAAGAGCCGTGCCTTGTCAGGCACGTGCATGAGGGCGTCACGGCTCCAGATGATGTCGAATTTCTCGGGGAAATCGGTCGTCAAGACATCGCCCAGGATCGAGACCGCCTGATCGCCGAGCCCTTCGGCGGCGGCCCGCTCGATGGCGATCGCGATCATTTCCTCGGCCAGATCGATGCCGACCACCCGCGCTCCGTAGGTCCTCGCCAGATGAAAGGCCGCCCCACCGATCCCGCTGCCCACGTCCAGCACCCGAGCCCCAGGCTTGAGCGCGCCCACCAGCCGACGGCAAAGGTCGTCGGTCGTGGCCGCGCCCCCGGTGCTCACATAGCCAGGACCAAAGATCATCTCATAGCGGAGAATGCTTGTCTTGCTGTACTGACCGTTGTTGTCAAACTTGCCCGCGGCGGCCGGCGCGGCCTGTTGCGTCGTCATGGAATGGCTCTGCTCACAGTCGCGAAACAGGGATCGTTCTCGGTCCACGGGCGTTCGCGCCCGTTATTTCCCGGTTTCCAGAATCGTCTCGTATTATGAAGTCATCCCCACCAGAATGCAAACCCCCGCGACCAGGCCGGTCAACCCTCGCCAGCCTCGACCGCTCGGTCGATCGTGGCTGGATCAACACCGCCCGACCGAAGGATTCGGCCCTCTCGAGCACGTAGCGACCTGGCCGCCCCAAGGAACGGGCTCGCGGAAACGGCATGAGAATGGCGGGAACGCATGGGAATTGAACCCACCAGGGGCCTGTCGCCAGGTCCCTCACCGGTTTTGAAGACCGGGGCCGGCACCAGCCGTGCAACCGCTCCCCACGGAGAGTCCTCGACTGTATCCAGGCAACGGCCCCTTTTCAAGAATCGACGAACCCGCGATGGCTAGCCTGGGCTGTCGTCTGATTCGGAACCCGAAGGAGCCGATTCGCCGGATTCGTCCGCTTGCCGGCCGTGAAGCCAGGCATTGAGGGCCTCGGGATCGAGGGTTTCGTTCCTCGGGTTATCCGGCCGGGCGGGGAGCCTTGACGGGGCGATAAAAAGCCGGCGGAGCTGATAAAGCCAGCGCCCCATGGAAATCACGAAAAAAACGGCGATCACGAACAGCGAGAGGCGTAGCGTGAGATCGCTGTTGGCTTTTTCGTTGGCGGCTCGCGAGTCCCAGCCGATCCGGCCGACCAGGACGGGAGCCCCACGGATGGCATCGCCGGCCTGATACCGCATGATCTTGAGGAAATAGCCGTTAAAGACGACTCGCTCGGAGAGGCCAGAGCCCAAGGGAAAGCCCTCGGGCGCGTCCTCGAAGACACAGACATAAGGGTACTTGGACGCTTCCGGTGTAAAGACCCACGCCTCGTGCAGCCAGCCCGACTTCGCGAGCTTCGAGGGATAGCGGAGCACCCGAATGGCCGAGCCCAGCAGATGGACCGGGACCCCGCGATATGTCTTGGGATCGTTCCAGAGATGCGTGAGCATCACGTCGCGGCGACTGAGCGCGGCGAGCTCGCCCGGGGTCTTGCCCCGCGCTCGATCGAGCAAGAGCTTATAGCCAGGGTTGTCAAGGAACGAAATCGGCGAGCGATCGGTCACCGGCTCGAATTCCACCGAGTGGTCCGCCTCGACGGCCGGGGGATTCTGGGTCGCCACGGCCGGTGGATCCTCGGGAATGGCGGCGGGTCGCCGCGCGTACCACCAGACACCCCCCCAGCCCCCAGCGGCGATCACCACCAGCAACAAGAGCCTGGGAAACTCCGAACCCCGGAAAAACGAGGATGAACGCTCCAATCGAGCTCACTCCCCTTCGCCAGGAACCCACTCGTCGAAACTCAGTTTTGGAGGCTTCTTCGCGGAGACGAAGGCGTTCGAGAACGCGTTGATCACCCGCATGAGCTCGCCATACTTGAGCTTGGGGTCGACCTTGATCAGCGTCTGATCGAACGGCAGATTCGGATCCTGGAGATACTTATCGAGCTCTTTTTCAAGGGCTCTCGACTCGAGCGGGACCGACTGTTCGCCCACCGTGATCTGGGCCAGAACCCCCCCCGCCCCAGCCCTGAGCACGGTCGGAAGCGTCCGCTGCGTGGTGGGCAGGTTGTCGGAGGGCTTATCGGAAGGGGCCTCGGCCGCCTCGGTCACCGGCTGGGCCGGAAGCAGGTTCATCAGAAACTGCCCCTCGATCGGGGCGGCCCGATAGGTGAGCACGAAAAACGTCAAAAGCTGAAACGCCATGTCGAGCATGGGGGCGACCGGAATGTCCGGCGATTCCGCTTTTCGGCTTCGTTTCTTATGGTGGTGAACCAAGGCGAAACCTCCCGAGACTTGGATCGGATCGCATTCACGCGGACACTGTCGCGCTTCAGGACGGGCCGGACATCGCCTTGAACGCGAATTTTCTGAACCCGTTCGCCTGGCAAGCCTTGATCATGCTGTTCAGAGCCTGGAAATCGGCGTCGCGATCGACGCGAAGCACAATGATCGTCGGCAGCCCACCGCCGGCATCGGGCTTTCCCCCCGCGACCTTCAAGCTGAACTTCACGAAGTCGGCCTGCCGCTTGAGCGTCTGCATCGCCTTGTGCAAGGGCTGGGCCTCTCCCGCCTCGAGCAATCGGCCGTCGCGGTCGATGTTCAAAACCAGGCGGTCGACGCGAGCATCGGTCGGATCATCGATGGGTCGGGCGGAATCCGCCACGGGAAGCTTCACGTTCTTGTCGTAATTGTCGGAGCTGAAGTTGATCACCAGCATGAAGAAGGTGATCAACTGAAACACGACATCGAGCAAGGGAGTGAGATTCGGCTCCGCCTTGAACTCGGTTTTCGAGGCCGCCATCGGTCGGTTCTCCCCTCCGGGTTAGGGAGTCGCCTTTTGTGACTTCGCGGCCGAGATCAGCGAATTGATCACCCGGTCGGCCACGCGATTGGCCTCCATCGACATCTGAGCGATCCGGTTCCGGAAGAGCGCGAAAAAGAAAATCGCGGGGACCGAGAGCGAAACCCCCTCGAGCGTGATGAACAGCGCCGTCGAAATCCCCTCGGCGACCTTTTCCGGGCGCGGCTGGGCCCCGGCGGCGGTGGCGATTTCCTGGAAGCTCATGATCATGCCCCAGATCGTCCCGACCAGCCCAATCATGGGACCCAGGGTGCCAATGATCGCGAGATAGCTGATCTTCATATCAAGACTGGTGGTGATTTCCTCGGAGACTTCCAGGATAGCCTCCTTCGCGTCGGGCCGGCCCGAGGGGAGGTTGGCGATTCCCGTCCGCACCAGCCGAGCCAGGAACGAATCGTTGTCCTTGCACGCGTCATAGGCGTCCTGGAATTTCTTATCCTTGATCGCGGTCTCGAGCTTCTCGACCAAGGGGGCGGGGACGGCCTCGCTCACTCGGAATTCCATGAAGAGACGAATCACCAGGGCCGTGAAATAAACCGAAAGACAGAGCAAGAACAGCCCGATCGGTCCCGAGGCCCGGATCGCCCAGTGGAGCATGTTCTCACGGGCCGGCGGGGTCGATCCCTCGGCGGCCGGAGTGGTCGCCGGAGCGTCGCCCTTGGGCGCGGGGGCGTCGGCCGCCGGCGCGTCCTTCGCCGCCTCGGCCTTGGCCTCGCCCTTGGCCGGTTCCTGCGCCCAGGCCCCCGCTCGCGGCACGAACGCTCCCCAGCCGAGCAGCCCGCTCGCCAGCATGAAAATCAACCACCGACCACCTACTCTCTCGCGGATTCGCGAAGAGGAGTCTCGCCACATCGCATTCGCCTCCAACGCCCGTGAGCCCGCGAGCGCCCCGTGAAATCAACCCCCACGCACCCTCGCACGCACCACCCAAAACAAGTCTACGACCCCCAACCCGCGATCGTGACATGCCCCACGAAAGTGAGTCTAGCTCGCCCCTAAATCCCGGTCCAGCACCCGGTTTTGCTAGGCCACGCGATCGATGAAGCTCTTCGGAATAACTATCCGACGCCGGAGCAAGCGTGTCAACTCCCTGAACCAGGCCGGCCACCGGTGGTCACGAAAGCAACGCGGGCGCTGAAAACTCGTTGATCCAAATAACAAACGACGAAACTGAAGACGACCATGACGAAGACTCAGACCGCGATCCAGGGATTGGTCTTTCTGGGGCTCCAGAGCGGGGTGCTGGACGAGCCGTTGCCACGCCTGGTGACGGTCGCGGGCGCTCGCGCGAATCGAGCGCGACGAAGTCGCCAGGCCCCACCAGAAAACCCTTGACGTTCTTGCCGCTCGGCTGGATGTTCGGGCCGAGGAGATCGAGACCTTCTAGGCCCTGGCCGTGGTTGCTTGAGACAGGCGCGGGGTTGTCGGCTGGCGGAACGGCAGCGCACCATGGCCGTGAGCGTGTATTATGAGTGAGTCGTGGCTCGAGACTCGCGTCGGAATTTGGCGGCCCGCCCGAGGATTCCCGCATGAACGTGATCGGCATCCTGGCAACCCTGGTCATCGCCGTGGCGTCCCCGGGCGATCAGCCCCCCGCGAGCACGGCCGAGGATCTGGTTGGCGCGATTGAGACGGTGATGGAAAAGGCAATCGCGAAGGCCGAACCGTCGGTCGTCGCGATCCATCGTTTCAAGGCCAGCGGCGGCGAGACGACCGGGGCCGTACGCGGGCGCCGGCCCACGCGGATTCGCGAGGGATTCGCCCCCTTCGGTCAGCGCGTGATCGAGATCCCCGACTCGGGCGATATGATCTCGTTTGATTTCGGCTCGGGCGTGGTGGTCGGCGACCATGGAGAGATCCTCACGACCTTTCACGTGGTGAAGGGGGCGTCTCGGCTGCTGGTGCGGGCGGCCGACCGTCAGGAATTCGACGCCGAGATCGTGGCGGGCGATCCACGGAGCGACCTCGCCATCATCGCCCCCACCCCGGTCGACGGCATGCCCGTGCCCAAGCTCAAGCCTATTGTCCTGGGCGACGCCGCCAAGCTCCGCAAGGGGGCGTTTCTGCTCGCGCTTGGCAATGCCTTTAACGCGGCAAGGGACGGCAAACCCTCGGCGAGCTGGGGCATCCTGTCGAACGTCGCCCGCCGGCTCGACCCCGAACTTGGCGAGATGAATTTCCCCCGGCGGGCGCTCACGCTCCCCAATTATCCCACACTGCTTCAGCTCGATTCCAAGCTCAATCTGGGGATGAGCGGCGGCGCGGTCGTGAACTTGAGGGGCGAGCTGGTGGGAATCACGACCTCGGCGGCCAGCCCCCTGGGGTTTGACGCGATGGCGGGCTACGCGATCCCGATGGACAAGCTGGGCCGCCGCGCGGTCGAGATCCTGAAGGATGGCAGGGAAATCGAGTACGGCATGCTGGGAATCCGGGCCGATACCCATTACACCAATCGGGTGGGGGACGTTCAGCCCAATTCGCCCGCGGCCCTGGGCCAGCTCCTGGTCGGGGACGAGATCATCAAGGTCGGCGACGAACCCGTTACGGATTTTGATTCATTGATCCTGGCGATCAACGCCTATTCGCCTGGCGAGGAAGCCAAGCTCAAGATCCGCCGTGGCGAGGAGACCCTCGATCGCACGGTCATCCTGGCCAAATTCCCCGTTGATGGCGAGGTCATCGCCACCAATCGTCCCAAGCCCTGGCGGGGGATTCGGGTCGATTACGCGAGCGCATTGGGCCTCCGGACATCGTCGCCGCTGTTGCTCGACGCGCCCCCGTTGGCGGTGGCCGTCGTCGAGGTCGAGCCGGGCAGCCCCGCCGCGGCCGCCGGGGTCAAGAAGGGTCAGCTCATCCGCCAGGTCGAGGGCAAACCGGTCGAAAACCCCCGCCGTTTCGCCGCGGTCGTGGCCGGGCTCGAGGGGCCCGTCACCCTGGAGACCGAGCAGGGCCCGATCGTGGTCAAATGATCGCCGCCTTGCCCGCGTCGCCCTCGCGCACCACAATGGTCTCGCCTGGAAAGCCCGGGGCCGACCGGATCGGCTTCTTTTTTCTCTTCCATTTGGACAGCCATCAGACCGCAACCCATGAAAATCGACGATCTTCGCGAACTGTTTCTCGACTTTTTCGCGGGCAAGGGCTGCGTTCGCCGCGAAAGCGACGTCCTTGTCCCCGATGACGCGACCGTCCTGTTCACGCCGGCTGGGATGAACCAGTTCAAGCGCGAATTCATGGGGCTCGGCGATCCTCGGTTCACCCGCGCCACCACCTGTCAAAAGTGCCTGCGAACCGGCGACATCGAAAATGTCGGCAAGACCCCGTTTCATGAGACGTTTTTCGAGATGCTGGGGAATTTCAGCTTCGGCGATTACTTCAAGCGCGAGGCGATCCACTGGGGCTGGGAGTTCCTCACCAAGGCCCTCAAGCTCCCCGGCGATCGTCTGACGATCACGGTCTATCTCGACGACGACGAGGCGTACAACATCTGGCACGACGAGATCAAGATCCCCGCGAGCCGGATCACCCGGATGGGGGAGGACGACAATTTCTGGCCCGCCGGAGCGCCAACCCACGGGCCCAATGGCGTCTGCGGCCCCTGTTCCGAGATTTTCTATCACGGAGCGGGCCCCAAGGAAGTCGAGATCTGGAACCTGGTTTTCACCCAGTTCAATCGCACGGGGCCGGGGATCCTCGAGCCCTTGCCCAAGAAAAACATCGACACGGGGATGGGATTGGAACGAGCGGCGGCGTGCCTGCAAGGGGTCTCGACGGTGTTTGAGACCGATGTCTTTCGGCCGATCGTCGCGGCCGTGGCCGACGCGCTGGGGACGAGCTACGACCGCGAGAGTCCCGATGGCGTGCGGATCAGGCGCATGGCCGACCATGCTCGGGCGCTGGTGTTTTGCATTCATGAGAATGTCAAGCCTGGCCCCGAGATGCAGGGCTACGTGATTCGGCGCTTGCTCAGGAGGGCTGTCCTGGACGCCTACCAGATGGGCCGGCGGGAGCCTTTCTTGCATCAGGTGACGCCGGTCGTGGCCGAGGTGATGGGGCGGCCGTACCCCGAGCTGGCCCAGAGCGCGGCCCGGATCGAGACCACGATCAAGCAAGAAGAAGAGCAATTCCTGCGGAACCTGGAAAACGGCCTGGGACTATTGTCGAAGACGTTCAAGAAAACCCAGGCGGCCGGCGATCGGGCGGTCTCGGGCAAGGACGCGTTCACGCTGCACTCGACCTATGGGATTCCCGTGGAGGTGGTCGAGAGCCTGGCGGCCGAATCAGGCCTGGAAATTGATCGGGCGGGCTTCGAGACCGAGCGCAAGCGGCACTCGCTGATCTCGGGATCGGGGGGTGGGGCGGCGGCGGTCTTCACGACGGGGCCACTCGATCTGCTCAAGGCCGAGCATCCCTCGGGCAGCGACTTCCTGGGCTATCAGATGGTCCAGGCGCGAGGTCGAGTGCTGGGCCTGGTCTCCGAGGGCCGTCTGGCCGAGAGCGTCGAGGCCGGCGGATCCGCCGAGATCGCGCTCGTGCTCGATCGGACCCCCTTTTACGGCGAATCGGGCGGCCAGGTGGGCGACACCGGCTCGGTGCGGGGCGAGGGATTCGAATTCCAGGTCACGGGCGCGAAAAAAGACCATGATTTCGTGCTCCACCTGGGACGGCTGGCCTCGGGCAAGATCACGACGGGGGATGCTGTCGAGGCCGAGGTCGACCCAGCCCGACGCGACGCCATTCGCCGGGCCCACACCGCGACCCATCTCTTGCACCACGCGCTCCAGGGGGTTCTGGGCCTTCATGCCCAGCAAGCCGGCAGCAAGGTCGAGCCCGATCGCTTGCGGTTCGATTTCGCCAATCCCGAGGCCGTTGGACGGGATCGCCTCCGCGTGATCGAGGACCGGGTCAACCACCGGATCCTCGAGGCCGCCCCGGTCACCTGGTCGCGAATGCCCATTGAGGAGGCCAAGGCGTCGGGCGCGACGGCCCTTTTTGGAGAGAAATACCCCGACGTGGTGCGCGTCGTGCAAATGGGGGACTATTCTCGTGAGCTCTGCGGGGGCACCCATCTCGACAACGTCTCCCGGATTGGCCTTTTCAAGATCATCGGCGAGGAATCCGTCGCCTCGGGCGTGAGGCGGATCACGGCGCTGGTTGGCGAGGCGGCGCTGGCCCACGTCCGTGAAGGCGAGGAGGTCCTGAGCCGGATTGGAGAGCTCTTCCGCGTGCCGTCCCAGCAGATTTTGACTCGGGCGACGGCACTTCTCGAAGAGGTGAAGGGGCTCAAGAAAACGGCCTCTCAGAGCCCTGCCGCGGCAACCGAGGGCGTGAGTGCCGACGAGCTCCTGGCTCGAGCCCGCGTGATTGGCCAGGCGACGGTGATCGCGGAGGCCGCCGGAAGCATGAAGGCCGACGAGATGCGCCGGCTCATCGACGTCCTGCGGCGGAGAAAGCCCGAGGGGCTGGCGGTCTTGTTGGCCTCCGCGGCCGATGGCAAGGTCACGCTGATCGCCGGCCTTTCACCCGACCTGATCGAGCGCGGACTGCACGCCGGGGACTGGCTCAAGAAGGTCGCTCCGGTCGTCGGCGGCGGCGGCGGCGGACGCCCCGACATGGCCCAGGCCGGCGGCAAATCCCCCGAACGGATCCCCGACGCGATCGCCGAGGCCGGACGTTACCTCGAGGCCAAGAACGCGGGCTAAACGCTCGCTTCGAGCCATTTCGAGTGGGTCGTCACAATCGTGTCCTAGGGTTCGACACGGATCATTCTTCGAGATCCGGGAGCACTCGCCGCAGACCCAATGGGACACCGACGATGAATGTCGCCGCGCCGGAAGTCGACCCCTGCACGGCCCTTCGGGCAGGAACCCAGGGTGAGCCAACGACCATTCTCGTGGTCGACGACTCCCCTTTCGACCGCTTTTACATCGGCAAACTGCTCAAATCGATGGATGACGTCCGCGTGGTGTTCGCGGAAAATGGTCGCGACGGCCTGACCGCCATCGAACGTGAATCACCCTCCGTGATCCTCACCGACCTAATCATGCCCGACATGGAGGGCCTCGAGCTCGTCCAGGAAGTCCGCGCGACACACCCCCAGATCTCCGTCGTCCTGATGACCGCCTATGGCAGCGAGGATGTCGCCATGCGTGCCTTACGCGCGGGGGCGGCGAACTATATCGCCAAGAAAGACCTTGCCCGCGACCTTCGGCCCACCCTGCGACAAATCATCTCGCTCTCGACCAACACCCGCGAACGCAGGCGGATCTTGAACTCGATGATCAAGCGCGAATCCGAATTCGTGCTCGTGAACGACCCGGATCTCGTCATGCCCTTATTGAAGCTGATCCAGGAGGAACTCGAGGGGCTCGGTCTTTGCGACGCGACCGGGCTGATGCAAGTCGGCGTGGCCCTTCAGGAAGCGGTCGTCAACGCGATGTTTCACGGCAATCTCGAGGTCAGCTCCGAGCTCCGCCAGGAAGACGAACGCCTGTTTGATCAGCTCGCGCGAGAACGACGCGAGCTCGAGCCCTATTGCTCGCGACGGATCCAGGTCGAGGTACGAATCGACCGCGACGCCGCCCGGTTCGTCGTCCACGACCAGGGACCCGGTTTCGAGACCGGGATTTTCGAGCAGCCGGTCTCGCCCGACGACCTCGGTCGGATTGGTGGCCGGGGATTGCTGCTCATCCGGATGTTCATGGACAGCGTGAGCTTCAACGCGGCCGGAAACCAGATCACAATGGTCAAATCACGCGCCGGCGACACTCGCCGGGACAACGCCACTCCCTCACCTAGCCATGCACGCATGACCGCGAATTGCGAGTGAGCGGGGTTCCGGGGTCCTTGACGCGAATGCCGGCTATGGTACGATAGGATTTTCGACGGTTTACGCCTTGGGTCAAGGCGATTGAGTCACAAGGTTTCAGGCGCGATTGTTCATGAATTGTTATCAGGCGAAGACCGGTGAACTTGCCAAGCACTGGTTCGTGATCGACGCGAGTGGTCTGGTGGTGGGTCGTTTGGCCGCCCAGATCGCCCCGATCTTAATGGGCAAGCATCGGCCCACTTACACGCCGCACATCGACACGGGCGATTACGTGATCGTGACCAATGTCGACAAGGTCGTCTTCACCGGCGACAAGTGGCGGCAAAAATCGTATCAGCGCTATTCTGGCCACCCCGGCGGCCAGACCGACGAGGCCGCGTGGAAGCTATTCGAGCGCAGGCCCGAGCGAATTCTTGAGCTGGCGATTCAGCGGATGATGCCCAAGAGCAAGATGGGGCGTCACATGATTGACAAGCTCAAGCTCTTCGTGGGTCCCGACCACCCGCATCAATCGCAATCCCCGATCGTGCTCGAGCCCTTCTCGGGTCGCCCGGCGGTCGCGGGGGCGGTCTATGTGCCCACGCCCAAGGTCAAGACGCCTCGGCCGGTCTCGACCAAGCGTGCCGCCGCGGTTGAGACCCCGGTGGAAGCCACTCCCGCCGTCGAGCCCACGCCCGATCCGGCCTCCGAGGCCGCTGAGTCCTGACCAGAATCCAGGTTTCATTCATTGATCTCTCGCCTGATCACGCAGGGTTGGGCTTTCGATTCCAGGGAACGCATATGACCGGAACGGCCGCGACGCAGTACACATGGGGAACAGGTCGACGCAAAACGGCGGTCGCGCGGGTTCGCATCCGCGAGGGAACCGGCCAGTTTTTCGTCAATGGGCTCGAATGCAACGTCTATTTCCCGCTGGAGGTCCAGCAGATCGACGTCCGATCGCCTCTCGCGCTGACCGACATGAAGGCCCGGACCGACGTCTGGGTCAATGTCAAGGGAAGTGGCAAGCACAGCCAATCGGGAGCGGTCCTTCTGGGCCTTGCCCGCGCTCTCAAGGAATTCCGTCCCGACCTTGAGGCCACCCTCCGTGAAGCCGGCCTGCTGACTCGCGACTCACGAATGGTCGAGCGCAAGCACTTCGGCCACAAAAAGGCCCGGAAGAGCTTCCAGTTCTCCAAGCGTTGATTCCAGCGGCTTGCCGCCTCGGAAGGCTTTGTTCACAAACCGTTTCCCCCGATCATGCTCGGGGGGTCCCGATCCTGTGGACCGCGACACGATCCAGAGCTGTCCAGGCGACCGTGGCTGGGTTGATCCGTTCGACCTCGGCGACGGTGTTTGCCCTCCAGGTGGTGGTCATCGCCGTCACCGCGGGTGGTCCGAATCTGGCCACCTGGAGACGCCTTGGGCTGGGCTGGAGAGCCTGGGAGCAGCTCTCGGAGTTGAACTCGGGCCTGGCCCTCGCCTCTCTCGCTGGGTGTCTCTTACTGTCCGGGCTTCGTGCTTCAAGCGGCTCACCATGCCTGGTCGACGTCCGCTGGTGCCCATCGCTGAACGTCGCGACGATTGTCCTGGCGTTGTTCGTTCCCGGGATCGCCGCGTTCTGAATCCATCGGGGACGAGGCGAACCGTGCGCGTGGGGGGGCGGCCGTGGTCAGAGGAAAACGCCGCGGTCGAGCGAGCGGTATCCGACGGCCTCGGCGATGTTTTGGGGCTTGATGTCGTCGTGGCCGTCCAGGTCGGCGATTGTCCGGGCAACCCGTAAGACCTTGTCATGGGCGCGGGCGGAGAGCCCTAGATCCTCCATCGCCGCCTTGAGCAGGCTCGACGACTCAGGCTTGAGAACGCAGTATTTCCGCACCTGCCGGGGCGTCATCCGGCCGTTGACCTGCGCCCCCTTGGGCCCGAATCGCTTGGCCTGGCGGAGACGTGCCTCGAGCACTCGGGACCGCAGTTCGGCCGAACCGGGACCCGGCGGCATTTCCGAGAGCTGGGTGAATGGGACCGCCGGAACCTCCACGTGGAGGTCGATCCGATCCAAAAGCGGGCCCGAGATCCGGCTCAGGTATTTCTCGACCTGTGGTGGCGTGCAAGCGCACGCCCTACGCGGGTCCGATCGATACCCGCAAGGGCACGGGTTCATGGCGGCCACCAAGATAAACTCGGCCGGGAAATTGGTGCTCCGAAGCGCTCGGCTGATCGTGACCGAGCCTTCCTCGAGCGGCTGACGTAAGACCTCGAGCGTCTTCCGGTTGAACTCTGGCATCTCATCCAGAAACAAGACCCCCTTGTGGGCCATGCTGATTTCGCCGGGCTGTGGGGTCGTCCCGCCGCCGACCAGGCCGGCGTCGCTCACCGAGTGGTGGGGCGATCGAAATGGTCGGATCGCCATCAGCGCCTGGCCGGGCTTGAGGAGCCCCATCGCGCTATAAATCCTTGTGGTTTCGAGGCTTTCGGCGGGGGTTAACGGGGGCAGAATGGTTGGCAACCGTTTGGCGAGCAGGGTCTTGCCGGTTCCTGGCGGCCCGATCATGAGCACGTTGTGCCCGCCGGCGGCGGCGATCAGGAGGGCTCGTTTGGCGTAATCCTGCCCCTTGACGTCGACGAAGTCTTCCTCCATGTGCGAGAGCTGGCGAAAGATCTCGTCGAGGTCGACCGATCGCGGGTCGACGTCGACCTGGCCCGAGAGGAAACCGACGGCCTCGCTCAGGCTGCCGACGGGGTAGACGGCCAGGCCGTCGACGACGGCGGCCTCGGAGGCGTTTGCCTCGGGCACGATCAGGCCCGCGCGATTTTCGGCGGCCGCTTGCAGGGCCATCGCCAGCACGCCCTTGACGGGTCGGGTCTCGCCGGTGAGCGCGAGCTCACCCACGACGGCGAACGAGCCCGGTCGGTCAAACGCGATCTGGCCCGAGCCCAAGAGCATCCCGAGCGCAATCGGCAGGTCGAATCCGCCAGCGTCCTTCTTGAGATCGGCCGGGGCGAGGTTGATCACGATGCGATCGTTGACCCTGCGATACCCAGAATTGACGATCGCGCGCTCGACACGAAACGTGCTTTCGCGCACCGCCGTCTCCGCCATGCCGACCAGCACGGTCTTGGGCGAGTTCGAGACCGCCACGTCGACTTCGACCTCCACCGGCGTGGCGTCGATACCAACCAACGTATACGAGGCGAGCTTCGCGAGCATGGGCAAATCGTATCCACGCCAGACGCGGGAGAATCCAGGATTGAGGACACGGCGAGGAAATCCTCGTCAGACGGTCGACATGAGTCTACCACGCGCCGCCGGATCAATCATCGGGTGATTGAAATTGGCTTCCAATCCCGTGGTCAGGGCGCAATCGCCCACGCCGGATCGATGGTCCGGGGCATTAGCGCTCGAGCAAGACCACGATCTCTTCCTGCGAAGTCCCCGAGAAGCCCTTGACCTGGGGCGTGACCATCGACCGGGCGATCCAGCCCTCGTGGGCGTAGTGGTTGAGGGCGTCCTCCAATCGCGCGAGGTCGAATTTCCCCTCGAAGAATTTGTCCTTCTGGGTGAGCAGCTTGTATTCGCGTCTAGACGCGGCCGCGGTCGCCGGGATCGGTTCCTCGCCGGGCGGCGTCGCCGCGGCCGCCACGGGCGTCTCGCTGGGCACCACCCACGCGGTCGAGTCTAGTCCCTCAACCCTGATCCCCTCATACGATTCCTCGATCGGGCTCGAGGCCCCGGTCGTCTTCGCGGCCGGCGCTGCCACCAGGAAACCAACGCCACACTTCCGGCACTTGATTCGAGCCCCGACGAACTGAGCCCCGATCTTTCCCCGCTCGCCGCACGACGGACATGTGACATATGGCATGGCGCGAGGCTCCCTGGGACGTGACCTCCCCGAAAGACGTGGCGGAAGGTCCATGAACGTGGTGAATCCATCAAAGAATACCACGTCCGCTTGTGGGATACAAAGCGCCTTCAAGCCCGCGCTTGTCGAAAGCAAGTCCAGTCCGTGGCAAAAGGTTACGCCAGGCCACGATCGAGGGCTCCGATGTGGCCTCCAGGCATCAAGAAAAGGCTTCGCGGCGAGTCTAGGGTCGGGTTTTCTTGACAATCCCAGGGTCGGCCGTGAGGATGACGTGGAGTACTGAATAGCTCCCTCCGCCAAGGATGATTGTTCCCCATGTCAAAACCAGATGTTCGTGTGAAAGCCCCTGTTGTCAGCCTTGAATCTCGTGTTCCGTCTGGGAGTGGCGATGCGAAACTTAATTATCAGTGCGACGCTTTCATCGACGACCTCTTGAACGACGGCCAGGTGGTGTCATCATCGCTCGCGTCGATCCTTTCGGCCGCGCGTGATTCGATCGAGGGGGGTTACCACGTGGCACTCGCGCGAAGGACCTGGGACGCGAGCAACGAGCTCAAGCCCGGTGATCCGGCGGTGCTCGTCTTGAGCGGCAAGCGCTGGCGGGCGCACTAGCGGGTTGATGGCGGAGTGTCCCGCGCGGGGGGGTGCGCCAGCGGATTCTGGCATTCGGTCCGTGCGCACGGTTCCTGAGAGTGTCGGCGGTCGATGGCTCGAAGGATCGAGAGGTCTTTTCCTTGACGGACCCGGACCGCTCGCGTGACCACGGACGTGAGTCCGTGGTCACGTTTCGCGCTGCCGTGGAGCACTCGGCGCGTCACATCCCAAGGCTCGTTCGGCGAATGCTTGGTCGCGGCTTCGCCGTGTCACGTTCCATCACGATTTTCAAGGAACCGCCAGAATCCGCTG
>JAKBAP010000066.1 GCA_021808995.1 Planctomycetota bacterium
TCTGAGCTGGTCGAGCTTGGGATCGATCGCGTACTGACCTCGGGAGGCCGGCCGACAGCGCGTGAAGGAGCGCCTCTCCTCGCCCAACTCGTCGATCGCGCCCGGGGCCGGATCGCGATCATGGCGGGGGGTGGGCTCACGCTGGGCGACCTTCAGGCGATGATCACGGAGGTCGGCCTGCGCGAGCTCCATTTTGGCTCGGCGGCGGCCGTGATCGAGCCGGGCCGCGTGATCAGGTCCGCGCTCGATGGTTCGGACGGCTCGTGGTCGCGGGTTGAGCCGAGCAAGGTGTCCGCGCTCATGGCGCGGGTCGACACCCTGGCTCAGTGAGCGAATGCCTTGTAGGCCGCCTTGTGAAACGCGCCCCAGATCGCCCCGCCGTTGCCTCCGGGATAGCCCGCGTGCTGGACCATGTAGACCAAGACCAGCCCTTGCTTCGGGTCGATCTCCATGTTGGTCGCGTAAGCGCCGCCGTGGCCGCAGGTTCCCAAAATCGCGGGTCCCGACGGATCTCGCGACATTCTCGAGGTCGACCAGCCCAGGCCGTATCCCCCTTCCCCTTGGCCTTTGTTGATCAGGGTTCCGGTCTGGGTCGATGTCATCTCGCGCACGGCCTTTTCCGAGAGGTAACGGCGTCCCTCGAAATGCCCTCCCTGGAGGATCATCCGGCAAAACAACGCGACATCGGTGGCCGTGGAAAACAAGCCGCCGGCGGGGTAAGGATGCCTCTTACGATTGGTCAGGGGATACGCGAGCTGGTCGATCTTGAGCTCGACGAGTGTCTTGCCCGACTTGTCGGGTTGATACGATTTCGCGAGCCGCTCGACCTGAGCCTGGCTGGGCCAGAACGTGGTGTCCTTCATGCCCAGGGGGTCAAGCAGCCGGCGTCGCAGGAAATCCTCGTATGCGAGGCCGCTGACCACCTCGATCAGACGCCCGGCGGTGTTGATTCCGGCGTTACAGTATTCATAGCGGGTTCCCGGCTCGAACTGGAGGGGCGAAAGGGCGTAAGTAATGACGCCCTCGCGCAGCGAGATCGAATCGAGCGTCTTCTCGATGGGAGACCGCGTCACCAGTCCACTGGTGTGCGAGAGGATTTCGCGGATGGTGATGGGGTGTTTGGGTTTCGTGAGCACCAGCCGATCGGGGGTCTTCTCGGCGACGACCATCTGGTTGTGGAATTCGGGGAGGTACTTCTCGACGGGATCGTCGAGCGCGATCGTCCCCTCGTCGACTAGCATCATGAGCGCGGTCGCGGTCATGGGCTTGGACATCGAGGCGATCCAGAACAAGGCGTCGGTCTTCATGGGAATCTTGTCGACCACGTCGGAGTAGCCGACGGCCTCAAGGTCGAGCACGCGCTCGGGCGTGGCGACCAGCACGACCGCGCCGGCGAGGACCCCTTGGTCGACGAAAGGCTTGAGCACGGGGGCGAGCCGTGGCTCGTCGGCGCGGGCCAGAACCGGGACGAGCAAGGCACCGACGACGACGGATAGGCGAGAAAGCCAAGGCATGTCGCGAGGACTCCAGGGAGGGACCGGTTTTGGAAACATCGCCCGGATTCTTTCGAGTTCAGTCAATGAGTGGCTGCGAGCCGCGCAAATAGGCGAAAAGATCACGGGCCTGTTGAGCGTTCAGGTCGTCAAGTAGCCCTTCGGGCATGAGCGACCTGGGGCTGGGGCGGAGGGCCTCGATCAGGGAGCGGGCGAGGATTGTTTCCTTGCCGTCGTCGCCGCGGATGACGACGACATTCTTGTCTTGATCGACCAGGACGCCCGTCAGGACTCGGCCGTCGGTGGTCGCGACGACCAGGGTGGAGAATCCCTCTCGGATCTCGGCCGTGGGGTTGACGATGTTCAGCAACAGGTTGTCAATGTCGTCGCGGCGGTAAGTGGTCAGGTCGGGCCCGACGCGCCCTCCCTTTCCAAACAAGGTATGACAGCGCAGGCATTTCTGATCGAAGATTCGCTTGCCAGGCTTGGGAACGCCGGAGCCCCCTCGGATCGTGGCGGCCAGACGATTGATTCGCTCTCGCAATTCGGCCGAGGTCGCGGGCTTGATCGCGCCAAAGAGGGCCGTCGTTCGTGAGGCGATGGCGGGATCACCCAGGAGCAGAAGTTTTTCGAGGGTCTCGCGTGAGACGGTTTCTCGTTCGACGGTTCCCTTTTCGACCGCGGTGAGCAACGTGACGGCCCAGGTTCGGCGAGAGGCGAGCAGGCCTTGAACGCTTGCCTTGAGATCGAGCGAGAGATTCGCGTACGTCGCCAGGACGGCCTGGGCGATGGCGGGGTCGCTGGAATTAGCGAGCGCCGCGTAGGCCGCAGTTCGGAGCTCCTCGTCGCTGGAGTGGCAGGCGATCTTGAGCACGGCGGGGTCGCAATCGGCCTGGCGTGATTCACCCAGTACCCGCAACAACCGCGCCCGCAGCGCGCGATCGGTCGATTCGTCGTTCAAGATTTGGATGGCCTCGGCAATCGCCCCCGGCTTGCCCTGGCGCAGGCCCAAGGTAAGCGACTGACCGCTGTAACGCGCGAGGGCGGCGGCGAGGTCGTCGGGAAGCGCGCCCGCCGATCGGCCGGCGTAGGCGGCCTCGAATCCGGTCATCAGTCGCTTGATGTCGTCTGGCCCGGGTGCCATCGCCAGGAGCCGGGCGCATCGGGCCAGGTCGGCGCGGCCACCCGCGGCGGCGAACCGCCGCATCAGCCGCTCGACGATCGCCCGCTGAACCATCGGCCGTTGCCAGGTCGCGGTTTCGCCCAGGAGCTCGAGAACGGCCTCGGGATCGGAATCGACCTGTGCCTCGACGGCCCACCACGAAAGAAGCGGCTGGTGGACGTCGGCGACGTCCTCATCGTGATTCAGCAGGGCCTTGACAATGGCCAGGCAATCGCGGGCGGGCAGGCGCTTGGCCGAGCACGCGAGCTGAGCCCGGGCCTCGATGTTGGGCTCTCGACCAGCCATTTCGACCAAGGCCGCTTCCACGGCTCTCGAGACCATCCTTTCATCGCAGACCAGTCGGGCGGTCCAGAGCCGGACGAACGGGTCGGGGTGTTTGAGGGCCTGGATCGCGGTCGGCTCGTCGAGTCCCCCGGAAAGATTGAGCGCCCAGAGCAAATCCAGGGCGAAGGGGCCGGTTTCGCGCGTGAGCCGAGTCCTGAGATCGGCGATCGCCGAGCGGTCCACGCGGTCGCCGAGCAATCTCAGGGCCGTCTGGCGGGTCCAGCGGTTGGGGTCGCCGAGGAGGGTGATCAGCTCGGGTGTTGTCTTTCGCCCAAGATCGACGGGCTTCACGAACCCGGCCGTCCTCGCGCGCAGGCGATAGATCCGCCCGCTGCTCGGGTCGACCTGGCCTTCATGATTACGGTAATGATTCACCTGGCCGTCGTACCAATCGGCGATGTAGATCGCGCCGTCGGGCCCGAGCTCGATATTCACGGGGCGAAACCATGTGTCGTTGGTCGAGACCACGGGACCCAGGTCGTGTGTCTGGAACGACGAGCCGTCGGGAATGATCGCGCTCATCATCACATGATTGAGCAACGGCGCGACGCCAAGAAGGCGTCCTCGATAGCGCTCGGGAAGGGCCGTGGCCTCGTAAATCAGGAAGTCATGGGTGAATCGAGCGGCCTGGTGGTGCTTCATGGCCGGGAAATAGCCGAAACTGTACGGATTCGAGAGGGGTCCGTGCTTGTTGAACCCCTTCTGGAAATACCCCCCTTGAACGTAATGAAACCCCCGGACGTCGCCGCCATTGTGGCCGGAATAGATTCGCCCCTTGGAATCGATCTCGACGCCAAAGGCGTTTCCACCCCCCTCGGCGAAGATTTCATAGCGCCGGGTTTCAGGGTGATAGCGCCAGATGAGCTGGCCCATCGAGTGGACGGGCTGCTTGCCGTCGTCCAGGCCGGGGCGGGAAACATGGCCGCTGACCGTCGAGCCCTGGGCCGCGTAGAGCCAGCCATCGGGTCCGAAGCAAAGGCTGTTCACGACGGAATGCGTGTCCTCCAGGCCGAATCCCTGGAGATGGACCTCGGGATCGCCGTCGGGGACGTCGTTGTTATCGCGGTCGGGATAAAACAGTAAGTAAGGAGGGTTGAGGATCCAGACGCCCCCCCTGCCCCGAGCGGCGGCGGTGGCGATGTTCAGGCCGTCGACGAAGGTCTTGTGGGTTTCATACACGCCGTCGCCGTTCGCGTCCTCGTGGATCGTGATCTGGTCGCGCCCCCTGACATGGTGGGGAGGCGGGAGGGGGGTCTTGTCATAGACGGCACGCCAGACACCGTCGCGGGACAGAAGCTTGAGCCCGGCGGGATGGGGATATTGCAGATACTCGACCACCCACATCCGGCCCCGCTCATCGAAACTGACCGCAAGTGGTTGCCGGACCACCGGTTCGGCCAGGACCTGGTCGAGCGCGAGATCGCCCGGGATCTGGAATTGGGCCAGGGCCTTGCTGGGCGGAAACGGACCCTGGCCGCGGTCAAAAGGGAGGGGGACCTTCTCCTCTCGCCTGGCCTGGCTTTCCACGGGTCGGCCCAGGCACCAGAAGACGGCGTTCGAGAGCAGCCGCCGAAACGCGGGGTTCCGAAAGTCGTCGGGATGGCCCAGGGAGGTGTAAAAGACCCGAGCCTCCGTGTTGAGATTGATCCACGCGACCGGCTCCGCGGGGTGACCAGCGATCTTGCCGACGAGGAATGGGAACGCCGAGGTCGCGAGCGGGCTGGTTTTGTAGAGCGAGCCCTGACTCACGAACGGAAGCTCGACGCCCGTGAGCAGTGGGTGTGGTTTGTCGCTCGGGCCCCGTTCGATGGTTGGGTGCTCGGCCGCCGGGTAATGCCCGGTATAGTGACCACCCAGGACGTCGTGGTCGAACGAGGGCCACTCGAGATGCCCCCGCGGAACCCCCCCGCGGGCGTCGAACCCGTGGCTGGCGGTGCGAAGGCCGATCACCGGCTTGCCCGCCGCGACGTGGCGCTTGAGCCGCTCCAATTCCCCCGCCGCCGGGGCTCGGCGGCGAGTGCTGATGATCACAAGATCGGCGTCGTCGATCGCGGCCATGCCTGGAAAGTCGTTTGGCTTCCTGGGGTCGGCGATCGCGAATGTACAGCGCAGCCCGGCGGGCTCGAGCTCGCTCCTGGCGAAGGCCGGGAGCGTCGTTTCGGTCCTGTATTCGTCGTCGCCAATCACGAAAACGACGCGGGGCCTGGTGTCGGCGGCGAAATGAAACGCCGGCTTGCCGGTAAGGTCGGTGGAGAGAATCGTTCCGGCGACGAACTTCTCGACGTGCTCGACGACGCGGTTGGTTCCCTCGAAATGGCTGACGAAGGGCCACATTCGCGAATTGTACATCGTATCGGTAAGGTCGCGGACCAACACGACGTTCTTACCGTGCTGGGCCATGTTGCGCAGGCCAAATGGCCGCCCGAGAACACACATGTTGGTATGAACGCCCATGAGCATAACGCCAGTGATCCCCCGCGACTCGAGCAGGTTCCAGATTTCCGCGCCTGAGTCGCTGATGGCGTCCTCGTCCTTGATCTCGAGGGTGGCGATCTGGGATTTCCAGGGGGAACCTTGCGGGCATTGAGGGCCATCGTCGCAGCCGCCGTCGGACTGATCGATGGGATAGACTCCCTTTTCCTCGGCCGGGATCCTGTCGCACCAGGATTCGATCCGTTGGGGCATGTTGGCGGCGTGGGGCGCGGACTGGGCTCGCTTACGGGCGGGATGATCCTTGTAGGCCGCCATGCAACTACTGGGGGCGTGGATGATGAGAACTCCCTTGGCCCGAGCGGCCTTGAGCGTCTCATTCATCGCCGGCGCGAGCTCGCCGACCCGTCGGGTCGCCCCCTGGCACCAGTGGGCGTTCCACATGTCGCAGACGATGATCGCGGTTTTCGCGGCCGGCCAGGTGGCGGAGACTTCCTTGACCACGAACTCGCCGCTCTTCGCGCCTGGCTCACGGGTGCGAATCCGTAGGGCAAGCGCTCTGTCCGCCTGGTCGGTCGCCGGCGAGCCGTCGGATGCGCACGCCCAGAGGACGCAGCCGCCCAGCCAGGCCGCCACCCCGACCGCGATGCGAGAATGACCACCCATCGTGCCTCCGTTCTCTCGAGCCGTGATGAGAGACCTTGTTGTTAAACAAAGCTCTAATCTACTCGCTCCGGCCGGCGAGTGCCATGGGCTCAGGATGATCGAGCAGGCGGCTCCTGATCCGCGCCGGGATGGGCCTTCTGTTCGTCGTGTTTACGCTCGGTCGCGATGGTCAAATGAACGATTTGGGGCTCGATCACGCGCTGCATGGCGACGAGAGAGCCGGCCGCGCTGCCAGTCGGCTTTTTATTCCAATAATAGATGTAGCCGTTTTCCTCGAGTCGCAGCGCCAGGCGGTGGAGCGCGTAAACGCCGACCAGCGCGAGGATCGCGAAGCCCGCCCAGATGAGATTCATGGCACCCTCGACGGTGGATGGTTGCTGAACTTGGTCACGCTCGGGAAATGGGACGGTGGCTGCTCTCGGAATCGCCGGTTGACGTCAGGCGACATGGTCGGGCTCGGGAGTCGCGCTCCAGGTGGCGGGATCCTGACGGTAGAAGGTGGCGAGTTGTCGGTAGAGCGCGGGGTGGTGGCGGCGAAGGGTGTGCGGGCGCTCGAAGAAGGTCTCGGTCACGACGGCGAAGAATTCGGCGGGGTTGGTCGCGCCATAGTCGTCGATCACGGTGTGGCGGCCCAATTCGGCCCTTCGCTCGAGCCGCTCGAATTCCGGGGTCATCACCCGAGCCCACTCTCGGTATCGGCGGGGGCTCTCGAGCAACGGGGCCCCGTTCATGGATCCGTCCTCGCGGTCGAGCTGATGGGCGAACTCGTGGAGCACCAGGTTGCGGCCCGATCGTGTGTACGAATTGCCAGAACGAATGTGGTTCCAGGAAAGGATCACGACCTCCGGAATCGGGGCCTCGCCTAGGAAGATGTCTTCGCCTTCGAGCCATCCGCCCCCCTTGATCGGCGTGGCCACCTTGGTCAGATAGGCATTCGGATAGACCAGGATCGTGCGCAAGAGGGGAAAAACCTTGGTCTCGCGAGCGAGCAAGAGCACGGACGCCTGGGCGGCGATGGTGAGCTTGATCGTCTCGGTGAGCTCGAGGCCGCCACAGCCCTCGAACGATTTTTCCGCCAGGAAGCGCTTGACCAGGGGCTCGAGCGCCGACTTGCTGGCCACGGGCAGGCGGGCGCAGAGGGGGATCTCGTGGCCGATCAGGTCGCGCCAGCTCGCCGGTAAGGGCTCGCCAGGGGGCTCGACCACGCGCTTTCGAAAAAACCGCCCAAGCATCGACACCTTGGCCCCCCCATCACGGACCGCAAGCTCGATTCCCACGTCCCCGAGTCCCGAGACTCCTCAACCAGATTAAACGAAATCCTCGCCACGCATCTGGGTTTGGCCTGCCCAACCCGGCGAATGAGGAGCGGGAAAAGAGGGATACTTGTTGTGCGGTCGTCGATGAGTTGCTTAACAAAAGCTTGACACCATGTCCTAGATCAGCGCAAATGCGTTTGAGAAATGTTGGAGATTGCTTTGAGGACCAGCCAGATGATCAAGGATACATGGGCCCGGGGCGTGGGGTTTCCATCTTGGTTTGGGGGGTTGCCGGTCTCTCGGGTGATGGTGGCTAGGCTCGGGGTCTGGTTCGCGCTGGGGTTTGGCGGCTGGTGGGTTCGGGGTGGTGAGCCAGGGCCGAGCGTGGCCGCACTCGATTTTTATGAGAGCAAGGTGCGGCCGATCCTGGCCGAGCATTGCTACCAGTGCCATTCCGCGAAATCGAAAGGTGTCAAGGGGGGCTTGCGGCTCGACGATCCCACGGCGATGCGGAAGGGTGGCGACACGGGTCCGGCGGTGGTTCCGGGCGAGGTCGATGCCAGTCTGTTGATGACGGCGGTGCGGTATGACGACGAGCTGCTCCGGATGCCGCCCAAGCAAAGGCTGACCGCGGATCAGGTCGCGATCCTGGAGCGTTGGGTCAAGGAGGGGGGGGTCGCGACGGTTTCCAGGTCGACCGCGAAGGTCGCGCCCGGTCTGGATTTCGAGGGGGCGAGCCGGCACTGGGCGTATCAGCCGATACGCGAGCCGGCGATTCCTCGGGTGAATCGGGTGGGGTGGGCGAGCGGTCCCATCGATCGATTCGTTCTTGAAAAGCTCGAGAAGGCTGGGCTTCAGCCGGCGGCCCAGGCCGATCGCCGGGTGTTGATCCGGCGCGCGACCTTTGACCTGATTGGGCTCCCGCCGACCCTGGACGAAGTGCGTCGGTTCGAGGAAGACCGTGCCCCGGACGCCTACACCAGGCTGATCGACAGATTGCTGGCGTCGCCCCATTATGGGGAGCGCTGGGGTCGGCACTGGATGGACGTCGCCAGATACGCCGACACCAAGGACGGCGTGCTGATGTTTGATTACGCCCGCCTGAGGCCCTACGCCTACACGTATCGCGATTATGTGATCCACGCGATGAACGGCGATCTCGGTTTTGACCGCTTTGTACAAGATCAACTGGCGGCCGATCAACTGGCCCCCAAGGACGAGCCGTGGCGACTGGCGGCGATGGGCTTTTTGACGCTGGGACGGATGTTTGACAATAACGTCCACGACCAGATCGACGACAAGATCGACACCGTCACACGGGGATTGTTGGGCCTGACCGTCGCCTGTGCCCGCTGCCACGACCACAAGTACGACGCGATTCCCACGGCGGATTATTATTCGCTCTATGGTGTTTTCGCGAGTTGCGAGGCCCCGCTCGAGCTTCCCCTGGTCGATCCGTCGGCGGCGCGGATCAAGACCGACCCCTTCGAGAAGGAAGCCGGCCCCAAGCGAAAGGCCCTTCAGGACTTTCTGGACGGGCAATATCAGTTGCTCCGCGAGGCCGCGCTCAAGCGGACGCCGGACTATCTGATACGGGCCGGGACGATGGCGCCGGACCCGCTGGAGACGGCGATCTTTTTTCTCTCGCTCGCGCCCGAGGATTTGCGCCCGCAGATTGTTTCGCGATGGAGGCGCTATCTGGCGAGGCGGTCGCGCGCGGACGACCCGGTGTTTGGTCCCTGGCATGAGTTGATGTCGCTTTCCGACGGGGCTTACGCGGCCAGTGGGAGCGCGGTCGTCGGTCGATTCAACGGCCGGCGCAAGGGGACGCGGCCGGGGGAGCTCAATCCCCTGGTGGCGGGGATGCTGGCGACGGCGTCGATTCACTCAAGGACCGACCTGGCGAGGGCTTATGGCGAGCTTTTCGTCAAGGTCGCCCTTGATGCCCCGGCGACCACCGAGACCTCGGACGGCCAGGCCAGGCGGCAGATTCAGGCGGTTCTGCTCAGCCACGACAGCCCGGCGTATTTTCCCAAGAGCCAGACCCGGTCGTACATGTCTCGGGGTGAAAAGGACGGCTACGGTGGCAAGCTGGGCGAGCTGGACATCATGGCGGCGAAGGCGACGACGGCCCCCGCCCGGGCGATGGTGCTGGTCGATTCGGAAGAGATCACCGACCCCCGGATCTTCGTGAGGGGCAATCCCTCGGTGCTTGGCGACCGGACGCCGCGGCAATTCCCGCGAGCGATCGCGGGCCCGAATCGTCGTCCGTTCCAAAAGGGTAGCGGTCGCGCGGAGCTCGCCCAGGCGATCACCGCGCCTGATAACCCACTCACCGCCCGGGTCATCGTCAATCGGGTCTGGATGCAGCATTTTGGCGAGCCCATGGTGTCGACCCCCAGCGATTTCGGCGTCCGTGGCGCGCCGCCGACTCATCCGGAATTGCTCGACTATCTCGCGAGCCGGTTGATTCGCGAGGGCTGGTCGCTCAAAAACCTTCACCGCGCGATCATGCTTTCAAGTGTCTATCAGCAGCGGAGCGCGGACCGTCCCGAGTGCCGAACGATCGATCCTGAAAATCGGCTGCTTTGGCGTTTTCCCCGCAGGCGGCTCGAGCTCGAGGCGATGCGCGACGCCCTCTTGGCGGTTTCGGGCCGGCTTGATTCGCGGATGGGGGGGCGCTCCGTCGACGCCGCCAACGACCCCGAGAACGCCCGCCGGACGGTTTACGGCCTGGTCGATCGCCAGAGCTTGCCGGGGTTTTATCGAGCGTTTGACTTCGCCAGCCCCGATCAATCGGCCGAACGGCGTCCCCGAACGACGGTTCCACAGCAGGCGCTTTACAGCATGAATTCGCCGTTCGCCATTCGCCAGGCGGTCGCGCTGGCGGCCTCGCCGGCCGTCCACGGGGCGAAGGATGATCGCGCGCGGGCGAAGGCGCTTTACGAAGCCATCCTGGGGCGAGCCCCCACCGGCGAGGAGACCGAGATCGCCGTTCGTTTCCTGCTCGACGGCCGGCAGCGACGAACCAGGTCCGAAAGCTCACGGGCGTCCGGGCTTGAGCGCCTGGCCCAGGTGCTGCTGATGACCAACGAGTTCGTGTTCATCGACTGATTCGCCCCCCCTCCATCGTGAAGGTCTCTAGTTATGAACACTGAATCGTTTGGCGAGGTTACGCGTCGGGAGGCGCTTTGCCGGGCCGGCACGGGGTTGGGGATGCTGGGGCTCATGGCCTTGCTCGACGATGGCGGAATGCTGGCCCCGAAGGCCCAGGCCGGCGACGCGGCCGGAGTCCGGACGAGCCTGAACCCGCTCGCCCCACGCCCGCCTCATTTTCCGGCGAAGGTCAAGCACGTCGTTCATATTTATCTCAATGGGGGACCGTCGCAGGTCGACACCTTCGATCCCAAGCCGCTCCTCAAGAAATACGAGGGCAAGACGCTTCCGACGGGCAATCTCACCACGGAGCGCAAGACCGGGTCCGCGCTGCCGTCGCCGTTTCGTTTCCAAAAACACGGCCAAAGCGGCATCGAGGTCAGCGAGCTGTTCGCGCGAACGGCGGCCCATATCGACGACATGTGCATTATTCGTTCGATGCACGCGAACACTCCCAATCATGAGCAATCGATGCGGCTCATGAACTGCGGCGACGAGCGGCTCTCGCGGCCCAGCATGGGGGCCTGGGTGACCTATGGGTTGGGGGCCGAGAATCAGAATCTGCCGGGCTTCATCGCGATGTGCCCTGGCTTGCCGGTCGCGGATGTCTCCAACTGGCGGTCGGCGTTCTTGCCGGGGGTGTTTCAGGGGACCTACATCGACACCCGGCGGTCAAGGGTCGACGAACTGGTCGAGAATATCAAGAATGGGGCGGTCGCTCGGAGCGATCAGCGCGACCAGCTCGACGCGCTTCTGGAGCTCAATCGGATTCATCAGCGGGGGCGGTCCGAGGACGACGCCCTGGAGGCGCGGATCTCGAGTTTCGAGCTGGCGTTTCGAATGCAGACGGCGGCGGCCGAGGCGTTTGACGTCAGCCGCGAGCCCGCGCGGGTGCTCGAGGAATACGGCCCTGGGGTCCAGGCGCGGCAGCTCTTGATCGCGCGGCGGCTGCTCGAGCGTGGGGTGCGGTTCGTGCAGCTTTACCATGGCGATGTCCAGCCCTGGGACAGCCACGACCACATCCTTGAGAATCATCGCAATCTCGCCAAGGAGTGCGATCAGGCGATCGCGGCGTTCTTGTGCGACCTGAAGCGATTAGGCTTGTTCGAGGAAACACTGGTGGTGTGTGGCGGCGAATTTGGCCGGACGCCGGCGGTCGAGATGGTCAACGGCCAGCCGGGCATGGGCCGGGATCACAATCACTGGGGTTTTTCGGTCTGGCTCGCCGGTGGCGGAGTCAAGGGTGGGGTGGTCCACGGCGCGACCGACGAATTCGGCTATCGGGCCGTGGAAAAGCCGGTGCATGTCCATGATTTGCACGCGACAATCCTGCATTTGCTGGGCTTTGACCACACCCGGCTCACCTACCGTTACGCCGGCCGCGATTTCCGCCTGACCGACGTCCACGGCGAGATTGTGCGGGACATTCTGGCGTGAGGGCCGGAACCGTTGGCTCGATTCCCTGGCCGATGGTGGATAGGATGCCTTTGAGATCATCCGGGATCAGCCGGCGCGACCGCGGACAGGCGGCTCGCTCGAGGCCTGGTCCAATCACTCAATCGGAACCACCGTATGACCCGGTCAACCGACGCGGCCGACCAGACCCTCGCGCCAATCTCGCGAATTCGCGAGCAATTTCCGGCCCTCGCCCGTACGCATCGGGGGCGAGTCGTCGCCTATTTCGACGGTCCCGGCGGGACCCAGGTTCCCTCGGGGGTCCCGGAGGCGATGGTTGACTATCTGCTCAACCATAACGCCAATACCCACTGGGCGTTCCCCACGAGCGTGGAGACCGACCAAATTCTCGGCCGAGCGCGCGAAGCCCTGGCGGACTTCCTCAACGCCGCGGCCGACGAGGTCGTGTTCGGACCCAATATGACCACGCTCACGTTTCACCTGACGAGGGCGCTCGGGCCCAGGCTGGGGCATGGCGACGCGATCGTGGTCACCGAGCTCGATCATCACGCCAACGTCGATCCCTGGCGGGCGCTCGAGCGCGAGCGGGGCGTGACCGTACTCCAGGCCCGGATGATCCCCGAAACGGGCGAGCTCGACTGGGCCGACCTGGACCGGCTCATGACCGACCACCGGGTTCGCCTGCTGGCGATCGGGGCGGCGTCGAACGCGCTTGGGACCGTGAACGATATCCCCCGCGCGACGGCGATGGCGCGCGAGGCCGGGGCCCTCTCGTTCATTGACGCGGTCCACTACGCGCCCCATCGGCTGGTGGACGTGGCGGCGTGGGGCTGCGATTTCCTGGGATGCTCCGCCTATAAGTTTTACGGCCCGCATGTGGGGGTTTTATTCGGCCGTCGCGAGCATTTGGAGGCGCTGGACTTTCCCAAGCTCGAGCCCGCTCCCGAAAATGCCCCCGATCGCGCTGAGACCGGCACTCAGAATCACGAGGGGATCGCCGGGGCAGGCGCGGCCGTGGATTTCCTCGCCAGCCTTGCTCTCAGCGAGGGGACACGCAGGGAGCGATTGCGGGTCGTCATGGACGGGCTGCACGCGCGCGGGGCGGGGCTGCTCACTCAAATGTGGACGGGGCTCGCCACGATCAAGGGGGTAACGCTTTACGGACCCCCGCCCGAGGCCGCCCGAACGCCGACCCTCTCCTTGACCGTCGCCGACCTGGACGCGCGCGAGGTGGCCGAGCGACTTGCCGAACAGGCCATTTTCGCGTCGCATGGCAATTTTTACGCGCTCAACGTGAGTCGGCGGCTTGGAGTGGCCGCGCGGGGACTGGTACGTCTAGGCTGCGCGTGCTACACCACCGAGGCCGAGGTCGAGCGCGTGATCGCGGCCGTCCGCGAGATCGCGAGCAAGCGCCCAGGCTCCCCGTGAGGAGGGAGTGGGCCGGTTAGCATCCCGGGAATCCGAGCAAACGACCCGCGAGCAGCCGTTCACTCGGCCTTTTTCTTGGGGGTGCCCCCCTTTTTCGCGAATTCGATCTTCGAGGCCACGCCCTTTTCGTGCGTCACCTTGATTGGAATGCCCTTCTTCCCCTGGTCCTGAGTCTTGGTCAGGAAGGTTTCCATTTTCTCAAGGTCGACCTTTTGGGTTCCCTTCTTGGTGACCCATTCGGTCTCGTCGGTGATCGTGACGACGACGTCCTTTTCAGAGCCCTTTTCCTCGACGGTGATCTTCTTGGCATCGACGTCGACCTTGGTCAGGATTCCCAGGAGCTCATCGGCCACCGCGGTGGCGACGACACCCATGGCCACGAAGCCAACCACCAGCGAGAGCAGGAATCCACGGCGGTTTCGCATGGAATTGCGTCCTCCATTGCAATCGTGATCGCCTTGTCTCGTGAGCCGGCGCGCGACTCCACGCGGAACCGCACTTTGATCCACCGTCTCAGGTCAAAGGCTCCGCCATTATGAACCGCGCCATCGCAATGAAGTAGTGGGGACCGCGACCGGTTTTGAGATTCTCTAGGTTGTCTCCGAGTCCGGGGTCGCGAGCGCCCGCTCACGGTTTGGCTGGCGACCAGATCGTTCCCGCGAGGTAGCGGGTGGGACCGCTTCGATCGTGATAGTAGTAGACGGCCACGACCTTTCCGTCGGGTCTGACGACCGAGCGGACATAGCCGATGTCTCGTCCGCCGGCGTCGTCGCGGAGCACGATGGGGCCGGTCCAGGTTCGCCCGTGATCCGAGCTCAGACGGGCGAGGATGCTAAAGGGGGCCTTGCGCTCGCCGTAAATCAGGCAGAGACGACCATCGAGCAGCCGCGAGAGGCTGGGCGGATTCCCCTCGCCGGCGTCCGGCTCCGGGGTCGAAATCCGCGACCACGACCGGCCATCGTCGAGGGAGGCATAGGCGTCGATGGCGCTTCGGGGCGGATCGAGGACGCGGATGGTCGTGATCAACTCGGTCGGCGAAAGCCGTCGCGTCGAGGGCATGATGGCATAGCCGCCGGGCTCGGGGCCGATATACGAGAGAAAGCTCCAGGTAAGCCCTCCGTCGGAGGTTCGGGCGCAAAACGGACGTCCTTCCTTTCCGCCCGATTTCTCCGCGGTGAGGCCAACCAAGCAATCGCTGGAACCAGTCGCGAGGTAGTCGGTTCGCGCCATCACCCCCTTTTGTCCAAGCAGGGGAAACCGATAGGGCCCGCGCCAGGCGTGGCCCCGGTCGGTGGAATAGTAAAAACGAGAGACGCCAGCGTCGGGGCTCTCCATGCGGAGCGTCAGCGCGAAGCCGGGGGCGGAGAAATCCATGGGGGTCGTGAGGTCGGTTGGATGCTCTTCGGGAATGCCCGGCGGGACCAATCCGTGGCGCATCCCGCGCGTTCCCACCAGCGCTCCAGGAGGCTGGGGCAGCTCCATGGCCCAGGTCTCGCCGCCATCCTTGCTGCGTGCGAGTACGAATTCCTCGGGCTTTTCCCGGTCGATGTGATGAGACTCCCCGTGGTCCTTGTAGTAACCCCGGCTGAAGCCCACCAGGATCTCATCGCCCCAGATCCAGATCCCGTGATTGGCCGGCCACCCCGCGAATCGCCCCGGCTCGCGATAAACCACCACGTGACGAGGATTCCCGGCCGGTTCCGCGGACCCAGCATCCCCGCCACCGGAAATCGCACAAGCCGCGATCCCACCAACCACGATCCGGCCAACCAATCCCCACCCCGAACGTCTCCGACCGACCATCGATTTTCCCCCTCGCCGTCCCGCTGATCACGAGCGCCCTCATCCGGGCTTCACTCTAGAGCCAACCGCGCGGGTTGGTCAATCAGAGCCGCCAGGCCACGTCCCGTTCCCGGCCGAATTCGTCCGCGGGATCACGCGAGAAGGCGCTCGCGCTTGATGCAACCGATTCACGTGCTTCGAGTTCGCTCGATCCTGGGTCGTCCCATGATTTGACGTTCGACAATTGGGCCCGGTGAAGGGAAATGTTAAAAGGCTGGTCAGCCGGATTTGTCGACGCTTATACTAGAGGGCACCCTCCCCACCTCTGATCGATCCGTCCCCGTGGGACCACGCTATGAACGCGCCCGCATCCAGACCAGACGGCCTTCCCCGCGGTGGGACCAAGCTTGATTGGCGGGCCGCGATCGGGATTTTCCTGGCCATGACGAGCCTTTCGTCAGCGAGGGCAGCCGACCTGGCCGAGGCGCGGGCACTCTTCTGGGCCGGGCGCTATGATGAGTGCGCGGCCATGGCGGCGCGGGAGATCGCCGGTGACGAAGGAGAGCCATGGTCGCTGCTCAGGATCGACGCCGAGCTCGAACGGGGGAAATTCAAGGAGGCCAACGAGACCCTGAACGAGGCCCTCGGGCGGTTTTCCCGGAGCATCCAGCTCCGCCTGGCCGCGCGGAGGGTCCATTTGCTTTCCGGTCGCGACCAGGAGGCCTCGGCCGACCTTGAGACGATCGAGGAGCTGATCGTCCGCGCCAATGGGCGCTATTCCACACCCGAGGATCGGCTGGCGCTCGGGCGTTATTTCCTGATTCGCGGGGCCGACGCCCGAACGGTGCTCGAGCGGTTTCACGATCCGGTCGTCAAGGAGCATCCCGACCTTGTCGAGGGGTATTACGCGACCGCCGAACTGGCTCTCGAGAAAGACGATTTCGCCCTCGCGGCGGCGACCCTGCGCAAGGCGCCCAAGGCCGCGGCCCAGGACCCCCGGTATCATGCGCTTCTGGCCCAGGCGCTCGACCATGACGATCCCGCCGGCATGGCGAAAGCACTCGCGACAGCGCTCAAGATCAACCCCCGGCACGTGCCGAGCCTTCTCCTGGAGGCGGATCGGCATACGGATTCGGAGCGTTATCCGGAAGCGGCGGAGGCGCTCAAGCGGGCTCTGGAGGTCAACCCGCGCGAGCCGCGCGCGCTGGCGAGGCAGGCGGTCCTGGCGTTTCTCAAGGGGGACATGGACGGCGCGGGCGTGCTTCATGAGCGAGCGCTCGAGGGACGACCGTCGAATCCCGAGGTCGATTACCTGATGGGTCGCGCCCTCTCGGCCAAGTATCGCTTCCAGGAAGGAGCCAGCCACCAGAGGAAGGCGCTCGAGATCGATCCCGAATATCTCCCGGCCAAGCTCCAGCTCTGCCAGGACCTGCTCCGGCTGGGGGAAGAAGCCGAGGGATGGGAGCTCGCCTCGCGGGTCCTCGCCAAGGACGGATACAACGTCGTCGCCTTCAACCTGGTCGCTCTCAAGGACCACCTGGCGGGCTTTCGCACGATCGAGGCCGATGGACTGACCCTGCGCATGGACCCCCGCGAGGCCGATCTTTACGGCGCTCGGGCGCTTGATCTGTTGCGACGGGCCCGAAAAACGCTGAGCGAGCGCTACGAAGTCACGATCAAGACGCCGATCCTG
>JAKBAP010000067.1 GCA_021808995.1 Planctomycetota bacterium
GATGGGTGGCGGGCTTTTTCAAGAAATGTCAAGCGGAGAGGGAGGGATTCGAACCCTCGGTACGTGTTACCGTACACGGCATTTCCAGTGCCGCACAATCGACCACTCTGTCACCTCTCCGACCCCACGCTGACGATTCCGAAATCGCGATTCCGCAATGGTTTCATCGCTCTCGCCCCTGGACGGGACTCGCTCCGGATCCGCGTGGCATCGCCAATCGCATGAGATCGTACCGTGCCCGAGGCATTCTGGCAAGAAATCGCGAGGCCAGGGAACGGATGTGATGGCGTTGCACGAAACACGCATCCGCGAATGCGTGGTGTCGAAGGCTGGGTTTTTGCAAGCTTCGAGACAGGGAATGACGATAGAGAGAGATAAAAGCGGGGGTTGGTGTAAAATAGGGTAAATCGCGCAAGTTGGATCGAACGGGTCGTGTTGACGAGTTTTCGATGACGGGATATCTTCCTGGCGCGCCGGGTAATGGGGATTGAGCTCCGAGCCAGGCGGGGCAGGGAGGCCCACGATGGCAATGATCACGGAAGCGTCGCTGGGCTCGGCGACCGAAGCCGAGGGATTGGCGTTCGCGCGTGACGTCTTGCGGCTCGAAATCGAAGCCCTCGAGGGAGTCCGCGAGCGCCTGGGGACGTCCATTGTGCGCGCGGCCGATTTGATCTTTCGCTCGAGCGGCAGCGTGATCGTGACGGGGATGGGAAAGGCGGGGCTGGTCGGCCAGAAATTAGCGTCCACGCTCTCCTCGACCGGCACGCGGGCCTTTCCCCTGCATCCCGCGGAGGCGGTGCATGGCGACCTCGGTCGGATCCGCTCGGATGACGTCGTGATCGCCCTTTCGCAGAGCGGCGAGACGGAGGAAGTCCTGCGGCTCCTGCCCGCGATCCGTCGGCTCGGGGCCTGTTTGGTGGCGATCACCGCGCGGACGACCAGCGCGCTTGGCCAGGCGGCCGACCTGTGCATCGCCTTGGGCCCGATCGAGGAGGCGTGCCCGCTGGGTCTCGCGCCGTCGGCGAGCACGACGGTGATGATGGCGGTCGGGGACGCGCTCGCGCTCTTGGTCAGCAGGCGCAGGGAATTCACGGCCCTTGACTTCGCGCTCTATCATCCCGCCGGGAGTCTCGGGCGAAAGCTCGCGCGGGTCGAGGAGGTGATGCGATCTGGCCGGCAGATCCGCCGCGCCGGCGCCCGGGAGTCGGTTCGATCGGTTTTTGTCCGCTTGGCTGGGCCGCGTCGCCGTTCCGGGGCGGTCTTGATCGAGGACGAAGAGGGCCGACTGATCGGCATCTTCACGGATAGCGACCTTGCTCGCTTGTTTGAGCGCCGCCGCGAGGACGAGCTTGACCTACCGATCGGCGAGGTCATGACGGCCGATCCCTATTCGATCGCCGTCGGCACCATGCTCACGGAAGCGGTGGAAATGATGAAAATCCATAAAATCAGTGAATTGCCCGTGGTCGATCGGGGCGACCATCTGGTTGGCCTCATCGATGTCACCGACCTGATCGGGATGGTTCCGGCCGAGCTGGTCGACGATTGATCGCGACGCCTGGGGACCCCCTGTCTCCGATTCTTGATCCCACTAGTCTTGGACGCTAACGTGCTCAAAAGGCTGCTCAACGCCGTGATGACGTTCGCACTCCTCTCCGGGTGCTATTTCGTCTATGTCCGCGCGTTCGCCGTCGTGGTCGAGCAATTGCGAGCAACCAAGAAAAGCGAACGGACAATGCTGGTCGCGCGGGATTCGCGGTCGAAGGTCGAGGCCATCGCCATCGCCAAGCGCGCGCTTGGACCCAATCACTGGAGCGGCGACCGTGATCTCGCCTATCGCTATTACAACGCCGAACGCGGCTTCTGGATGTATGCCAAACAGGTCACGCGGGTCGACGAGGAAGAAGGCGTGAGGTACGATGGCAAGCGGCTTCGCATGGCGCCTTTCGCCCTGATCACTCGATCCCGCGATGGCAGGGTCACCAAGACCATCGTCAGCGACGAAGCCGTTTTCGACCTCAGCGAATCGCTCAGCCTGAATGTCAGCTCCGAGGGGGAATCGCTCAAGATCAAGCACGCCAGGATCGAGAAAAACGTCCTGATCCGCGACGATCACGGAACACCGGGGCTGCTCGACGACGACATGACCATTGGTCCCCTTTCGACCTTGGAATACGACGACACGACTCGAAAGATCGAAAGCCCCTCGGACGTGCTGATTCAGGATCGCGACATCCGGACCACCGCGGAGGGGATACGGATCCTGTTGCGAAAGGATTCGCCAGGCCAGCCCGGAGGCGGCTTTGGCGGGGCTGAGACCGTGTATCTGCTTAGTAACGTTCATGTGATGATGCGTGACGTTGGAAAATCGGGAATCCTGCCGGGTTCGGGCGACCCCAAGCGCCCGGGGGTCAAGACCGCCGCCGTCGGGGCCGAGTTGGCGACGGAGAAGGGTGAGGTCGCCGCGAAACCGGTCAAGTCCGATCCAACCCCGCTCGACGTGCGGTCCGATGGTCCGATGCGGATCGACATGCCGCCGCCGGTGGCCCTTGTCGAGGTCGGACCCCCGGAGCCGCTTCCGCGGACACTTGTTTTCTTCGAGCGTAACGTGGTTGTGCTCCGGGGTCCGATCGATCACGGTCCGGATCAGCTCACCTGCGATGCGCTTCGATTGACCATGGTTCCCCCGGACGGGCCGGCTTCCGGGGTCGCGCAAGCGCCCAAGGGGGGGGTGCCGGCGTCGCCCGTCGATCAGGCCAAGATCGCGGCCGCGTCCCCGGCGACGCCGGCCGAGGCCGCCGCGAACCAGGGGGATGATCAGGGGCTGTTTGGCAATCTCACGCTTCAGCGCGCCCATGCGACTGGCCACGCCGTCTGGCTGTTGCTCCCGACCAGTGGGATCAAGCTTCGCTGTAATGAGCTGATTCATAAGAAGCAGGCTCCCTATAAGCCCGACGAGACCTATTTTCGTGGTGATTTCACCCGTCCGCTCGAGCTTGAAAAGGTCGACATCGAGCGCAAGGCTGGTCATCCCGAACTGGACCAGATCACCGGCGTGACCCACATCTGGACGGTGGACGCGACCCTTTTCGACGATGGGGCGGGGCTTGATGCCGCCGACGTGGTCGCTCACGGTCCGGGCCGGCTCGAGACCCGTCCGGACCGGGACAAGCCGGTCGAGCGGATCGCGGTCTGGCAAGACAAATTGGTGCTCCTCAACGAGAGCGGTCCTGATGGCGCGATCACGCAAAAGATCATCGACCTCACCGGCGACCGTCCTTGCTTCATCGATAAACTTCAGGAATCCACGCTCGACTCGGGGCGATTGATCAAGGTCTGGATGAAGCCCACGCCTCCCGACCTCGCGAAGGCACCCGACGGGCGGACGTCCGATCCCAAGGTCACGGCGACCTCCCTCACGGTGGCGGGCGATGATCAAGCGTCCAAGCCCCAGCCCGCTGAGAAGCCCTCGGGCTTGGGCCTGGGTGGGGGGGGCTTTCGTATCGATCGCTTGCTTGCGTTTCGTGACGCCCACCTGACGGCTCCGGGTAAGAAATTGACCGCTCGGTCTCGGCTGGATGCCGAGTTTATCGAGGAAAAGCCACCGAGGGCGACACCCTCGCCCGCCCCGGCACCCTCCGAACCTGGCCCGGCCGACGCACCCACCCCCATGGAAGGCGAGGACGCGGCACCGGTCGCCGCGGCGGACCCGGCCCCGGCGGAGCCGCCCCCTCGCCCGGTCGTCGGCTCCGCGGAACGCATCTGGGCCCGAGTCGCCAACCTGCCAGAGCCCCCGACCCCGGTCGCAACCTCGGCGTCCTCGGTCCCGCCAGCGACGGCTGCCCCCGCGAACGCGAGCGCCTCTCCGACTCGGTCGAGCTCCGGCGGGCTAGGCTCGCGATCCGAGGTCCGCAAGGTCTGGATGTTTGGCGACGTCGCCTTGCATCAAGACCCGGAGGCTGGCCGAACCCAGGGAGACGAGGTTTATGGCGAGGCCGTCTATCTCGAGAATCCTGGACCAAACAGGGCAATCACCCACGTCTATCAGCGAGACCCCACCGAGGATCCTCCCCGGCCAGGTCCGCTTCCCCTCGCCTGGGTCTTGACCGACGAACGGTCGATCAAGGGAGAGGTGATTCGCATCAACCAGGCGACCGATCAGGCCTGGGTCGATGGCCCTGGCACGTCCACCCAGCTCGCCGCCCGCGCCTTCCTGAGCGACAAGGCTCCCGACCCCGACGAGGAAGCCGGAGAGGATGAAGCCAGTCCCTCCACGGGAACCATGATACGAACGACAGCGCCGCCAGACCGGCCCGCCCAATCCCCGGGAAACCCGAACAGCACGACCACGACTCCCGACGAGCGGCCCAAGGACGATGCGCGAAAGCCCAAGACCCGCGCGGGCAAGGCGCTCTCGCCGAAGGCTCCATTCACGATCACCTGGACCAAGAACATGGAATTCCTCGGGCGATCCAAGGACCTCGACGGGAACAAGGCCGGCAAGGCGATCTTTTACGGGCGAGTCCGGGCCGACATGGAGGACGGTGTCCTGCAATGCGAAGACCATATGATCACCTATACTGATCGAGAGGTTCCGCTGGCCCAGTTGAATTCCCTTTCGCGAGCCGGCGAGGCCAAGCCCCAGCCCGGCGACACGGAACCCGAACCGCGCCCCGAACTGGCGATGATCGAGTGTTTCGGCAAGGCGGTCGCGATCAATCGCAAGGTTGATCCCCTGAGCCCGATCGAGCTCGAGCGCCAGATGATCCAGGGTGACTATCTCCGGTACGATCGCCGCACGGGTGAGTTTTACGTTCCTGGGAGTGGTTGGGTGCATCTTTACGAGCGTGAGAAGGAAGGTGGCGACGAGACCGGGGTGGAGGGTGAAAAGCCGGCCCCGGCGACCGCGTCGGCGAGCCGAACCGTGGTCCCGACCTCGGGACGGACGGACGCCAGGCCAGGGGATCGACCGGCCGCCGCGAAGTCCAAGAAAGCCACCCAGAAGGCCGCGTCCGACAAGCCGGACGTCCCCCCCCTCGTTTTGACCCAGATCAAGTTCAAGACCGGAATGAGAGGCCGATTCGGCGTCGGCAAGGCGAACGACGCCGCCGAAACGCGGTGGTCGGAGTTTTTTGGAGACGTCGAGACCGCCCGAGCCAGGGTCCCCGACGTGCGATCGTTTCTCAAGCCCGACAAGCTCCCCCCGGACGGATTCTTCCTGACCGGCCAGACGATGCGCGTCATTACCGAACCCCCCCCGGTCGGCTCGCCGCCATCGACCCCGTCGCGCAATTATTTGAAGGCATGGGAGAAAGCCTATGTCTGGAACAGCGACAAGACGCTTCAGGCCGATGTCGTCACGTATGATTCATACAAGGACCTGATTTACGCCTATGGGGAAAACGGGCGAGGCGTGGTTTTCGCCCAGCAATACGCCGTTGGTCAGCCGGCCGCGCCGAGTTACGCCCGGGCGGTGCAGCTCAATCCCAAGACTGGCGGTTCGCATTTGATTGATTCGAGCACCCTTCAATCGATCGATCAGCGCACCGGGGTGCGGCCCACGCGGCTTTCGCCCCCAGCCCCGGCCGGCAAGGCGAAGAAGAAACCCAAGGCACCATTCAAGGTCCCGAGCAATAATTACGAACGACGGGGTTTCACCGGCCTGTAGTCGGTGGTCTCACGAGGGTCGAGCTGATCCTCGAGCGTGTTGCCTGGGAATCGAAGCTCGATCTCCGTTTCGCGTGAGTCGTGTCGTTCCGTCCGACTCCGCGACCCTCGGGCGACGAGGGCCTTGATTCACGACTCGACGGCCGCACGCGATTCCAGGTTGCTCGACGCCTCAAGGTCGCGCTGGCCGCGATCAGCCTGAAGCTGGTCGATTTGCTCGCGCAGGCTCGTGACCACCTCCAGGAGCCGCTCGTGATCGACCTTGATCTGGCTCAGAGTGTCCGCGAGCTGCTCACGATGCTCGTTGGCCTGGTTGAGCTCAAGGATCAGGCGGGCGCGTTCGGCGGCCAGTTCGTCACGTTCGCGAGCGAGCCCATCGCATTTCGCCTGAAGCAGTGCATGGGCACCTGGCGGCTCGGCCGGCGGGGACTGGAGATCATGGAGTGCGTCCTGGACATGCCTGCGGCTGGATCGCCCGGAGAGCCTGGCGAGCAGTTCGAGCGCGTCGAACTTGCCTGGACCGGCGAGTAATTCGATGCTCGTGGGGATGGTCGGCGCGGAGTGGCTGGGGACGATAAACTTGTGATTGCATTTCCGACAGCGTACGTGCTGGCCGATATAGACCCTTCGAACACTCAGGATGGCGGAGCATTCGGGGCATCGGATCTCCAGGCGTTCCTCCGTCGGCGGGGCCGAGACGGGAGGCGCTGTGTAGTCACCGGAGCTTTCGTCGTCAAGGCCGAGACTGACGCGCGCGACGAATCGGTGTTCGCATTTCGCGCACCCGATAGTTTTGCCCACCGACGATTGCTTGATCCGCAATCGCGACGAACATCGCGGACAAAAAGCAATCGAATCTGGATCTGACTGGCTCATCGTGCTCGCCCCTCCGATGCCTGGCGGACCATCGATCGCGGACCTGGCGATTGAATTCCGGCTCGTCGTCTCACTAGTGATCGTTTCAGGATTGTTCCTGATCTTCAAGCCTCAACCGGTGAACGCGGCGACTTCAGGTGGGTCTCGGGCCTGATCGGGCCTTCGTGCTATTTGGAGAGCGAGAATCGATCGAGTTCATTTCCCTGGGGATCGAGCTGGCGGGCGACCAGGCCCGAGCCGTCGACGTCAACACGAGTGTAGGAGGAGGTCTTGGAGATGAACCTGGCGGTGAACGACTGCCATGAAGCCTGGTCGTCTTGTTGTTCGGGGTTATAGAGGTGATTCCCCCCCGCCCCGGTGATTAGATAGATGGGGGCGGTTGCCTTGGTGTGGGTCTGGCCATCGAAATCGCGGTCGAGCGACCAGGTCCCGAGCACCAGTTCGCCCTTGCGGGCGACCGCGCCGCCGGGGTCGCGCCGGGGGATGAATCGCAGGGGGTGGCTTCGCTGATAATTGTGGACGTGCCCGGCGAAGACCAGGTCGACCTTGCCGGCCTCGAAAACGTCGGCCAGCAGGCGCGTCTGTTGATTATCAAAGTGGGCCCTTGACGAGTTGAAGCCCGGATGATGAAACGCGACGAATCGCCAGGTCGCCTTTCCCGCGGCGGTCAGATCCTGGATCACCCAATCGCGGAGCGCCTGGTTGGTCCAGTCGACGTAGGGGTTCGAGTCCAGGACGGTCCAGTGACTGTTGCCATATTCAAAAGAAAAATTGTTCATAGTGGGATATCGTCCCGCGGTGGAATCGACGAAGGCCTTGATCCGATCGGCCGGCCCCATGAGAGGAGTCGGGGCTCGGGATCCCGCTGGGCTCCTGGGTTGGTCCCAATAAAGGAAATAGGCGAGGCCGTCCGGGGTTTTCAGGAGGTTGCGACCGGCGACGTCGTGGTTTCCGATCGCGGCCGCGAACAGAGTGGTTCGCATCAGTGGAGCGCCGACCTCGGGAGCCGCGTGATCCGCGTTGTAGATGGGCCAAAAATTGGTCAGGTATTCCGAGATCAATCCCTGTCCATAGACGATGTCGCCGGTGATCATGACAAAATCGGGCTGGGACTTGAAGGTTTCGCACGCGATCGCCTTTTGGTCCGCCGAGTTCGCTCCGCAATCGCCGAAGACGACGAAGCGATAGGGTTTGCTCGCGTCCTTGGGGGAGCGGGCGAGGGCGGTGAAAACTGTTTCGCCCCCCTTTTTCACGCGATAGGGGACCGAACCGTCCGCGTCGCGTAGATCGAGCTTGGCGTGATAGACCCGATGGGGGGGGACACCGAGCATGGCGACGCGGTCGAAGGCCGGCTCGGGGGTCGATCGCCAGCGCTCGTCCGCGCCGACCTTGTAATCGACGCTCCAGTCGGCCTGGCGATCGGCCGTCTGCCAGACGAGTGTGAGGGACCGGGTCGGCTGATGCGTCGGCGGGTCTCCGAGCTGGAGATACGGCTCTACCAGGAAGGCCTGTTCCGCGTGCCTTTCGCTCGCGAGGGGGTCGGTCGTCGCGAGTCGTCGTTCCCGAAGCGAAATCACCCCAATCACGACCAGCGCGATGGCGACCATCGCGCTCCATCGCTTCGCCATTCCGTCGCTCCCTCTCTAGAGGCACGCCGAGGGAATCTGGATCGTAATGTTCCAGTGAACATGCTCTCGGCGTCGAGATTGATATTCTCGCCGGACCGGGGCTAGCGTTCAAGCGATTCCTCGTATCGCCCATGCGGCTGGGAGGTATTCTTGAGCGTGTTCGCGAGATGATATCATGGGGCGACGTCTTTCAGGGAGAGCCCATGCCTCGACGCAATCGCGTGACCCCTTTTGGATCGATCATCGCCGTTCCGGATCGAGGGACGCTCACCGGTAATCGGGGGGTGCTGCACGATCAGCAACGAATCGTGCGAGAGTGGCGGCTCAGGCGTTGGATTCTGTGCCTGCTCGAATTTCGTGGGCGAAAGCGCTCGATCATGGCGCCGGGGCGTTGGACCGAGCTCTTCTTCCTGGACGAGGCCACGGGATTGGCCGCGGGCCATCGTCCCTGCGCGGAGTGCCAGCGAGGACGCTTCGAGCTGTTTCAGGACGCGTGGGCAAGGGCTCGGCCCGGCGAACAGCCGTCACGTCGGCCGGCGGTCGAAATCGATGATCGACTCCACGCGGATCGACTCGGTCCGGCGGGTGAAAAACGCACCTATCTTGAATCCCTTGACGAGCTGCCCGACGGTGTCCTCGTCATGCTCGAGGGGCAGCGGAAACGGGCATTGCTGATTCAAGGGGATTGGCTCCTGGTCTGGTCGCCGGGGGGTTATCAGGAACGGCTGCCCCGTGAAAAAGGGAGCGTGGTCTCGGTTCTCACGCCCCGGTCGACGGTGGCCGCGATCCAGGCGGGATTCGTTCCGGTTGTTCATCCCTCGGGGAGTTCGCCGCTGGGTTGACTTGGGGTTATTGGTTGAGTGTCATGTGGAGATGGCCTGAGATTGCGGTCGAATGGACCTCGGGAGGAGACCGGCGATGCGACAAGGGGTGAATCGGCGCGAGTTTTCGGCGGTTTCCGGGGCGGCCGCGATTGAGCTTTCACGGGGCCGCCTGGCGGGTGCGAACGAGCGGGTGGGGGTGGCGTTTATTGGCCTCGGAAACCGGGGATGCCAGTTGCTCCGCGCGTTTCTCGCCCAGCCCGACTGCCAGGTCGTGGCGCTCTGCGATGTTTACGAACCCTATCTGAGCGGCGATTTCGATCGGATCGACCCCGGCTTCAAGCGGCTGGGCTCGCGGATTCCGCGAATGCCCGAGGTTCCCAAGGGGGTGGCCAGGGTTAAGGATTTCCGGGCCGTCCTCGAGCGCCCAGACGTCGATGCCGTCGTGATCGCGACGCCCGATCATTGGCATGCCATTCAGATGATCGCGGCGTGCAAGGCGGGTAAGGACGTCTACGTGGAAAAACCGCTATCCGTCACGATTGTCGAGGGTCGGGCGATGGTCAAGGCCGCCCGCGCCCACGACCGGATCGTGCAGGTCGGCACGCAGCGGCGGTCGTCTCGCCTGTACGCCCAGCTCGCGGAGGCGGTTCACGGCGGCGCGATTGGCAAGGTCACCGTCGCCCGGGCGGCCTTCGCGAGTAATATGACGCCAGCGGGGATCGGTCATGCCGGCCCGTCGGCCCCTCCCCCGGGGCTCGATTGGGAGATGTGGCTGGGGCCCAGGCCCGATCGGCCGTTCCAGGCCACCCTCATGCCTTATCTGTTCCGCTGGCATCAGCTCTATTCGTCGCAGATCGCCAACTGGGGCGTCCATTATTTCGACGTGATCCGCTGGCTCACCGGCGAGCTCGCCCCCAGTTCGATCTCAACCCACGGCGGCCGATTCGCCCTGGATGACGACCGGACCATCCCCGATACCTCCGAGACGATCTTTGAACATGATTCCAAGATGCTCACACTCTTTAGCGTTTACGAAGCCAACGGCCAGCCCGTCCTGAGTCGTGGCGCCGAGATCGAGCTGCGAGGCACGCTGGGAACCGCCTACGCGGGGGTCGCCTATTCGGCCGACAATCATTACGAAATCATCCCCGAACGCGGTGGAGCGTTTCAGGATCCCAAGCCAAAGCGTAAGCCCGAGACGGTCAAGACGACCGAACGCGACCTGGACCGCCAGGCCGCTCGCGACTTTCTCGACTCGGTCAAGAAACGCTCGCGACCCAGGGCCGACATCGAGGAAGGGCATCGCTCGACGACCTTCGCCCATCTGGCGAACCTCGCCCTCGCGACCAAGAAGCGCCTGGACTGGGACGCCCAGGCCGAGCGATTTACGAATTGCCCCGAGGCCAACGACCTGCTGCATTACGAGTATCGCAAACCCTGGAGCCTGGGTTGATTCCGTGGGGGGTCGTCAGCCCTCGAGCGCGGCCGCGAGGTCCGAGAGGCCGATGATGGGGGGCTGGCAACCGCTCCCCTTGCAGATGTAGATTGTCGCGCGGCCCTTGACGGCGGGTCGGTTCTCCAGCAAGGGGACGACTGGCGGTGCCTCGGCCGGGTCGGCTGGGCGTGGCGCGACCACCTTGCCGGGCAGGAAGGGCCTTGAGATCGCCTCCAGGACCGCGCGGAATTCGTCGGGATCCCCGCCCGCCACGACGGCGATCTCACGGCCGTCGCCGAGGAGAAAATCGAGCGCGATCAGGCTCTGGGCGGCCGCGGCGGGCTCGTGCTCGAGCACGTAGGCGGCGGCCTCGAGCGCGCGCTGGGCCGCGAGGGTGAAATCACCACGCGATGCCAGCCGCCCGAGCCGCGCCAGCGCCGTCGCGGCCATGCCGTTGCCCGAGGGGGTCGCGTTATCGTGGACGTCCTTGGGGCGCGTGATCAGCGATTCGTGGCGCTCGGGGGTATAAAAGAAGCCGCCTCGTCGCTTGTCCTCGAACTCGGAAAGCATGATCTCGGCGAGCGAAAGGGCGCTCGTGAGCCAGCGGGGCGAGCCGTCGGCCTCGAAGAGCCGGGTGAGGCCGTCGATCATGTTCGCGTAGTCGTCAAGGCATCCGTTGAAGCGCGCGCGAGCGTCCGTGTAGGCGTGCCAGAGCCGGCCGTCGGGTTGGCGCATCTGATCGAGCACGAAATTGGCCGCGCGGGCGGCCGCGTGGAGAAAGCGTTCGTCGACCAGGATCCGGCCGGCCTCGGCCAGCGCGGCGATGGCGAGCCCGTTCCAGGAGGCGAGAACCTTGGTATCCTTGGCCGGGGGGATTCGGGTCTCGCGGCGGGCGAGCAAGAGGGCGCGGCTCGTGGCCAGCTCGGCGCGGAGTGGGCCTTCCTCCCGACCCAGCACGGGCGCGAGCTCCTCGATCGGCCGGGGTAGGTTCAGAATCGATTTCCCTTCCCAGTTGCCAGATCCGGTGACGTCGTAAACCTGGCAAAACGTCGCGCCTGCCTCGGCACCTAGGACCTCGAGCACCTCGGCCTGGGTCCAGACGTAGTATTTCCCCTCGACCCCCTCGCTATCGGCGTCCTCGGTCGAGAGAAAGCCTCCTCGGTCGTCGGTCATACGGGAAAGGATATAATCAAGCGTCTCACGAGCAATCCGGGCGTATTCCGGTTCGCGAGTGGTCTGGTGGGCCTCGAGGTAGGTGGACGCCAGGAGGGCGTTGTCATAGAGCATTTTCTCGAAATGAGGGACGAGCCAGCGGTCGTCGGTGGCGTAACGGGCGAAGCCCCCCCCCAAATGGTCGTAGATCCCTCCCCGGCCCATTTTGTCGAGGGTGATGCGGACGGCGTTAAGCGCGGCGGCCTGGCCTGAGCGGGCCCAGCCACGCAGGAGCATCCGTACGTCCATTGGCCGGGGAAACTTGGGGGCGCGGCCGAACCCGCCATGGACCGGGTCGAAGCCGCGAAGCAGGACCTTGACCGCCTGGTCGAGCAGTTCGGGGGCGAGTGGGGCCGAGCCCTGGGGGGGCTCGGCGAAGGCGCGGAGCTGATCGGTCATGGCCTTGGCGGTCTCGAGGATCTCGGATTCACGCTCACGCCACGCCCGATGCACGCTTTGAAGCACGCGGGGAAAGCCGGCCATGCCCCGAGAGTCCTCCGGCGGGAAATAGGTGCCGCCGAAAAAGGGTTCGAGGCTCGGTGTCAGGAACACCGACATCGGCCAACCCCCGTGCCCCGTCATCGCCATGACCGCGGACATATAGATATGGTCAATATCAGGGCGTTCCTCGCGATCGACCTTGATATTCACGAAAAGCTCGTTCATGAGAGCGGCGATCGAGGGATTCTCGAAGCTCTCTCGCTCCATCACATGACACCAATGGCACGCCGAGTAGCCGATCGACAGGAAGATGGGCTTGTTCTCGGATCGAGCCCGAGCAAGCGCCTCCTCGCTCCAGGGATGCCAGTCGACCGGGTTTGTCGCGTGTTGAAGCAGGTAGGGGCTGGTCTCCTCGGCCAGACGGTTGGTCTTCGGGCCGGACTGGTGAGCACGCGGGGACGGAGTCGCGGACATGGAAAAAGGGATCCTCGTGGGACATTGATCGCGGCCAGGGACGATCCGATGACAACTCGGCCGGGGGATTGTTACTTGGTCGGCCCCATGAGGGCTTCGTGTAGCCCAGGTTCGGGGTGGGACTCGGCCTGGTTCCAGTAGCGGAAACCGGCCTTCCAGTCCCAGATGGCCCATCCGAAGCCGGCCTTCTCGGCGGCCTCCCGAACGGCCTGATAATAGTGAGCGCGCGAGACGGGGTCGGCCGCGCTGAACGCGCCGAATTCGCCCAGGTGGATTGGACGGCCGTAATAAAGGGACCATTCCTGGGCCTGATCAAATAGACCTTGAAACGCGTGTGGGCCGCTCGGGTTCATGGCGGCGGGCGTGGTGTTGTAGGCTTTCACCCAGGTGAGGACATTGGCGCTGGCCTTGAGCCTGGGATCGAGGGTTAGCGGCGTCTTGGGCGGGCCGGGAAACACCACGCCGGCGAGCGCCTTCACGTCGTCGCCGGCCCAGGTCGCGCTTTGGTGGGTGAAATAAAAGGGGTCGTAATTGTGTACGGTCACGATGAGGTTCTGGTCGTCGCCGGGGAGGGTGAACGCCGGGAGCTCGCCGATGCTGTTCCATCGCCCAGGTCCGACGAAAATCGTCCTCCTCGGATTGGAGCGCCGGATCACCGGCAGGGTTTCGGCGACGACCTGGTTCATGACCTCGGTGGTGGCCGCGTCCTTGGGCTCGTTCAAGAGCTCGAACGCGAGACCGTCTGGCGCGTGGGCGTAATGCGCGGCGATCTGGTCCCAGAGGGCCTTGAACTTGGGGGTCTGGGCCTTGGGATTGGTCGTGAAATCGTCGAAATGGTGGATGTTGATGAGGATCGAGAGCCCCTGTTCGAGGCCCGCGTTCACGAGTGTGTCGACCCTAGTGAAGAATTCCGGCTGGATGCGAAACTCGGGACCCGGCCCGGTGTAATGGTGCCAACCGGCGGGAATTCGGGCATGGTCAAAGCCTTGTTCGCGGATCAGGCGGAGATCGGTGTGGGTGTAGTGTTCGCCCCAGGTTTGGCCGGGGGGGACCTCGAGCCCGTTGCCCAGGTTCGCGCCGCGGCGGAATCGGGCGAGGGCCTTGTGCGCGGGCGTGTCGCGGCCCGAGACTCGAGGCATTTCGCGAAAATCCTCGGGACGAGCGGCTCGGGCGAAAAGCACGATCCGAACCTGTTGGCCGCCCTGCACCGCGATTTTGGCCGAGAGCGGGTTGTTATGCCACGTCCGCGCGAAGGATGTCCCTCCATGGGCGGGCGACTCGTGGGTGGCCCGGACGACTTTTCCCCGCTCGCCCTCCCATCCCATCAGACCGCCGCCGGACTCGAAACCGCCGTTCGCCAGCCGACCGCCTGTCGCCTGGATATCGTCCCACTCGATATCCTGGCGGTAGACGACGCCTTTCGAGGCTTCTTCCCACGGGCCCATCAGCGACAGGGTGACAGCGCCGTCGCGCGCGGGGGTAAACGCGATGGTCATCGAGCGCCAGCCGAGTCGTGACACGGGAAAACTGACGGTGTAAGTTCGTCCCTGGGCGGGCTCGGTCAGCCAGTTTGGCCGTGAGATTGTCCCCTGCCCCGCGATGACAAGTGCCTGGTCGATCGATCCGGCGGCCTCGTCGGCCATGACATCGAAACGGGCCGACGACGCAAGCTTGGTCGGTTCGGCCCCGTGGACCCCGCCGATGACCCACGATCCGAACGCCAGCATCGCGGCCATGATCCCGACGAACCGTCTCTGAGCCATGATTCATCTCCACGCGTCTTAAGACTGGGCGATTTTTCTCGCGAGACACTTGTTATAATGGTCGCGGTGATCGTCGTCGGCTGGGAATCGTGTTTCGAGCAAGGACTTCCCTAGGAATCGTACCATGATCTGGACATCGTCGTCTCGCCGTCGGTTTCTTCGTCAGGGGACTGGCTTGATTGGGATCGCGGGGGGACTGGGCTCGGGCTCGGCCTTGGCCGCCGTTCAGGCCGTGGATCGGCATCCGACGTCCGCCGAGCTGATCGAAAAGGGGGTCGCCTTCTTGCGCCCTCGGCAGGATGCCAAGGGGGGATGGTCGACGGGGCGAGAACTGGGTGTGACCGCCCTGGTGGCGACAGCGCTTTTACGTTCGGGCCAGGTGGCTCCCGGCGATCCCCTGGTGGTCCGAGCCCTGGATTTGCTCGAGGCCTCGATCGGGCCCAAGGGAGGCGTCTCCGAGGCGGCCCACGCCAATTACGCGACATCGATCGGGCTCATGGCCTTCACCGAGGCCAACAAGGGGGGCCGCTACGACCGGATTATCAAGTCGGCCCAGACGTTCCTCAAGACCATGCAATGGGACGAAGGCGAAGGGAAAACGTCCGAGGATGGATTTTACGGCGGGGCTGGCTATGGCGGGTCAAACAGCCGCCCGGACCTCTCCAACACGGCCTTTTTCATCGAGGCGCTTCGCGAGTCGGGTCTGCCGGCCGATGATCCCAATCTCAAAAAGGCCATCGTTTTCGTATCCCGCTGCCAGAATCTGAAGAGCGAGTTCAACGATCAGCCCTGGGTTGGCCAGGTGAATGACGGCGGGTTCATCTATACGGCCGCCAACGATGGCCAGAGCATGGCGGGCAAGGACGCGGCCGGCGGCCCGCGAACGTATGCCAGCATGACCTACGCGGGCCTCAAGAGCATGATCTATGCCGGCCTCAAGCGAGACGACCCACGAGTCAAGGCCGCCATGACCTACATCAAGGAGCATTACACGCTCGACGAAAACCCTGGCATGGCTCAGCAAGGGCTCTATTACTACTATCACACCTTCGCGAAGACGATGGCCGTGCTCGGCGATGCGACCGTCACCGATGCCAAGGGGGTCGCCCATGACTGGCGGGTCGAGCTCACCTCAGCGCTTGCCAAGCGTCAGGAGCCCAGTGGAGGCTGGGTGAACAAGGCCGACCGGTTCATGGAGGGGGATCCCAACCTGGTGACCGCCTATGCCTTGCTGGCGCTGGCCTATACCCGGCCAAGGGCTCACTGAGCCCTCTTATCTGCGCTCTCCGGTGTCGAGCAAGACCCCAACGGCGAGCGCCAGCCGCCGATCAATCGCCGCGGGTTGGTCCCGACGCAGGTCGAGAACGTAACGGTCAAAGAGCGTGAACTTGCGGTTGAAATCACCCCGGTTTGCTTCCACCCCGTCATCCCGGGGAACCAACAGGATAAAGTTGGTGCGGAGAAATCCGAAGTCAAACGACACGCTGAGGAACCGTCTCAGCAGCGACATGAACAGCGAATCCTCGCGCGCGATCAGGACCGTCACTCCATCGGGTCCGCGCGCCTCCCATTTCTTGCGCAAAACGTTAGACAGATAATTCTTCGTGATTCTCCAGAGGGGTTCGCCCTCGGGCGTGACAACGGTGAATGTCGCGGTGATGGGGGCGAACTTTTGGTCCTGAAGCACCTGGAGCAGTAGGGTTTCCTTGGAGTCGTCCTCGTAAAAGAAAATGTGCCTCTTGGGTGAGAGCGTCACCGCGGCCACGCACGCCAGGCTCAGCGTCACGAGCAGCATTCCCACCGCGACCACGATGCTGATCCATACTGGCGAGACGACCTCCGACAGTCCCATGCCAATGACGACCGAGAGCCCCACTCCGACAATCAAGATGATCACCGTCACCAACGCGGCCAGCAGGTTGCGCATCAGGTGGGCTGGCCGTTCGACGTAGAGAATCGGCTGATCGAAGGCATCGTGGACATCATAGCGTTCCGAGATCGACATGACTTTTTGCCGGAGCAAGAAGCGGTCCTGGTCGAAGGCGGGATGCCAGGGGACGGTCGGGCCGTCATCCTCTTCGAACGGGACCTCCTCGTCCTCGGGCACATCGACGACCGAATCACAGTCTGGGCATCGAAATCGTCGACCCGCCAGCTCGACCTTGAGATGAAACGGGCGCTGACAGCTCGGGCACGTCACGGAGATCGGCATGAACGCCTCGACAAGATGGCTCGAGGGACGGTTGGCGCGAAATGAACGTCGCGCACATCATGAAGCTCGATCGCTCTGAATGCAAGCGATTGGATCAGTCAGACGCCGGGCGTTCGCGCGCCAGCTCGGCCTGGAGGCGGGACTGAAGGTCGGCGAGCTCGTCGCCCGAGTATCCACGGCCGTGGGGCCAGGGCCAGTGGACGGAGTCGCCTCGGGAGCGGGGGATGATATGCCAGTGGCCGTGATCGACGGTTTGACCGGCCACGCGGCCATTATTGACCACC
>JAKBAP010000068.1 GCA_021808995.1 Planctomycetota bacterium
ACGCGCATGGCAATACCAAGCTTTATGGAGAGGTCCGCGCGGCCATCGAGATCCAGTGCGTCGACTGCCATGGATCACCGGCCAAGCGCGCGACCCTCTTGACCTCTGGGCCCGCCTCCGACACTTCGGCCGCGCTTTCCGGGAAGGACGGGCGCGATCTCTCGGCCCTGCGCACGCCGTTTGGCAAGCGACGATTCGAGCGCAAGGGGAGCGCGATCATTCAGCGCTCGATGGTCGAGCCCGATCTGGCGTGGGACGTCAGCCAGGTCCCCGACGTGATCGATCCCCGGTCGCCACGCTATAACGAGCGTGCACGGCTCGCCAAGACCGTACGGTTCGAGGGGGCCGAGATGGTCTGGGGCGACCTCCCCGGCGGCGGCGAAAAGGCCTGTGCCCACGCGAACGAAAAGATGGGCTGCATCACCTGCCACTCCGCCTGGAATCCAAGCTGCTTCGGCTGCCACCTCCCCCAGCGCGCGAACAAGAAAATGCCCCAACTCCACAACGAGGGGGACGTCACGCGCAACTATACATCATATAACTTTCAGACTTTGCGAGACGATGTGTTCATGCTCGCGCGGGATGGCAACGCGACGGGGAATCGGATCGGGCCGGCCCGATCGTCGTGCGCGATCCATGTGAGCTCATACAACGTCAATCGCGAGTCGATCTATGTCCAGCAGCAGACGATCTCGGGCGATGGGATGTCTGGGATCGCGTTTAGCACCAACGTGCCGCACACCGTCCGCGGTGGGCCGCCGGTCTTGCGTGATCCGAGCCATCCCGACAACGGCCGAGCGCCCAACCCTGGCGCGTATCTGCCTGGTCGATCGGACACCAAGACGTGCACCGATTGCCATGTTTCCAGGAATGAAGACAACAACGCGATCATGGCCCAGCTCCTCATGCATGGGACCAACTATGTCAATTTCATTGGACGCTATTGCTGGGTCGGGCTTGGCGACCATGGCCTAGGCGCGGTTCCGGTCACCGAGCGGGACGAGCCCCAGGCGGTGTTCGGAAGCACGTTGCACCAGATGGCCTATCCCGACAATTACCGGGAGCACTTGGCTCGCGGGGGCGCTCTCGAGCATCCTCACGAGCACTCTGGACGCGATGTCATCGAGCGGATTCGCCAGCCCGAGATCCTTTCGATCCAGGCGCGTGGAGAGTATCTGTACGCCGCCTGCGGCGAATCGGGGATGCGGGTTTTCGACATCGCGTTCATCGATCATAAGGGCTTCGCCGAGCGAATCGCGACCGCCCCTGTTTCCCCATTGGGTCAGCGGTTTTTCGTCCGGACCAAATACGCGACCGCCGTCGCCGCCCCAACGACGATCGCTCCCGACCCAACCCGGCCCCACAAGCCGGATAACTTTGAAAAGCCCATTCATTCGCTCTATGCTTACATCTATGTCACGGACCGCGAGGAGGGCCTGATCCTGGTGCCGGCCGGGACCCTGCTCGACGGCAATCCGGCCAATAACTTTCTCGGCCGCGAGCTGACCTTTAATCCCGGCGGGATTCTCAAGGGGGCTCGGGCGATCACCATCGTCGGGACCTATGCGTATATCAGCGCGAGCGCGGGCTTGGTCGTGGTCTCGCTCGACGATCCCAAGCACCCCAGCGTGACCGCCGTCGTTGGGGAGCCTGTCCTCAAGCATCCGCGTGACGTCCAGGTCCAGTTCCGTTATGCCTACGTCTGCGACGTGGAGGGGGTCAAGGTGCTCGACGTCACGGACCTGGCCCATCCCCAGCCGGTGGCCGCTCTTCCGCTGGCCGACGCCCGGAGCATCTACGTGGCGAGGACTTATGCGTATGTCGCCGCCGGCAAGGAGGGGCTCGTGATCCTGGATGTCGAGCGCCCAGGGATGCCCCGGATCGATCAGGTGTTTAACGCGGAGGGGCGGATCAACGACCTCTGCGACGTGAAGCTGGGGATTACCTATGTGAGTGAGTTCGCCTATCTGGCCGATGGAAAGAATGGGCTTCAGGTGGTCCAGCTCACCTCGCCGGATACGCCTGGCAATCAGGGTTACAGCCCCCGGCCGACTCCGCGACTGGTCGCGCATTTCAAGTTTCCCTTGGGCGCGCACGCGCTGACGATTTCGAAGGGGGTCGACCGCGACAGGGCCGTCGACGAGTCGGGGAATCAGATTGCCGTGTTCGGGCGCGTGGGCGCGCGTCCGCTTGATGCCGAGGAGCAGCGCAGGCTTTACTTGCGTGATGGTCGGGTTTGGAAGGTCGGGGATGATCCCCGGGATCCGATTTTCGGACGGCCCAGGGATCCCGCGCGTTAGGTTTTGGCCGGGGTCATCGTTGGGCCGCCTGGATTGGATTCGAACTGGTCAGGCGGGCGGCGATGGTGGCGAAGGCGGTCTGGAATGAACGAGGATCAAAGTCGCCTGCTTTTTTGAGGCGGCTGGCGAGTGTTGTCTCGATGGGAGTCTGGGTTTGGGCTGGCGGCAGGTCGAGAGCCAGCTCGGCGGTGAGTCCCGCGATTGCCTTTTCGATGGCGGGATCGCGCTCGCGTTCTGGTGTGATTTCGTGATAGATGATCTGGAATGCCCAGGCGATCTGGCGAGCGGAGTCATAGTCGGGAGCGGCCTGGGCCGCGAGGCCGCAGAGTCGATCGAGGAAGCTTCGTGCCGTCCTGGCGTCGAAGGTCGTGTGCTCGAGACTCTTCACCGCGCCGTCGGCCCATTGCGCGATCGAGCGGGCGGCGGGGACGAGCGTGGCGGGATCGCCAAGCGGGCGCTTGGTAAGGTCGAGCCGAAAGGGACCGAGGGCTTGATCAAGCCCTTCCTGGCGGCCGGGGGCCTGGGATCGGTCGGCATGGACGGCGATCCGAGCCAGGGTGAGCGGCCAATCGGGATAGGATGGTCGGCCTGGCGAGCCTCCTTGGTGCCGGACCTGACGCCATGAGGCCCCGTCCTTGGCCTGGAGCTCGTGGTGGCAGGCGTTACAGTCGAAGCGGGCATAGTCAGGCCACGCCGCTCCGAGGGTGATGGGCTTATCCGCGCCCGCCTGGTCCGCGATCAGTTTCATCGATTCCCGAAGCTCGACAAGGGCTGAAATCGCGACCAACTGGGTTCGCTCGAGGTTCCTGGGATCGGCGTCGGGCATGAGCCGCTTGAGCCGAGCCGGCGTTTTCTCGCCGAGATACTGCCAGTGACGGGGCTCGGCCTCGCTGAACGAGGCGGTCTCGAAGCTGGGAAGCGGCGGATGACCGGCCGCGTACATGGCGTGGGTCAGGAGCTTTCCCTGGGCATGGTTGCCGATGTGGCATGACGCGCACGTCTCGGCTCGGCGGGCGGGCGACCAAAGGTCGGTCATGCCGTAGAGCCGCTCCTTGCGCTCGCGGTCGAGCGACCGCCAGGCCTTGCTGCCGCTCTGGTGCTTCTCGACCCATTCCTCGTGAGCGCCATGGCATGCGACACAGGTCACTCCGTCGGACTCGGGAGTGTACTGCTGTCTCTCGATCCCACGATCGGGAACACTATGACACGCCAGGCAAGCGTCGATTCTCGTGACGTCGGCCTTGAGCAATTCGCCCATGCGGCGGCCACGGGCGCCCGTCAGGGCTTGATAGGCTAGTTTGTGCTTGTCCTTGGAATTATAGATAGGAAACTCATCCATCCGGCAGATCCAGTTCGCCAGTTCCTCCTTGGTGTCGTTGCGGCGATTTTGGAGGTCGTGGCAGCTCGCGCAGGCGCGTGCTCCGTAGATGAAGGGCTTGAGCGCCGGCTGGGTCGTGGCCGCGGGCTCATCGCCCCAACCGAGCCTGGCCATGGCCACCAGGGCGAGCGACCCTATGAGGGCGATGATCGAGCCAGGGCGATCGATGAGGGCATCCATCCTCCGCGAACCTCCAGGTTGGGGCATGTTAGAAATCGTAGCTTTCACCGGGGAGCCCGATCCGAAGGTTGGGTAGGTTCAAGTGGCCGAGCTCGGAGACGACGGTGTCATAAAATCGTGGCTTGATATGAACGGCGATGAATTGGACGTGGGGATTGAGCTTGCCGAGCTCGGAGGCGAACATGTTGGGGGTCAGGTGTTTTGAGATTTTCGCGAGTCCGTCCATGTCGTTAGGAAACGAGGCCTCCAGGAAGACGGCCTTGAGGTCTGGGAAACCGCGGGCTGTGTTCCAGAAGTCGTCCGTTGGTCCCGTGTCGGAGGGGATGGCGACGGTTACCCCTGGGGCTTCGATCAGGTATCCGAGGGTCGGGACGACGTGATCGACGGCGTGGGGGTGAAGGCGAAGGCCGGCGACCTCGACCGTCTGGTCTGGCTGGATGGTCTCGACCTTGACGAAGGGAAGACCTCGATCGGACATCGCGATGAAATCGGGCCAAACCCTGTCGTTGAAGATATCTCGTCTCAGGCAGTCAAGGGTGTCTGTGCTGGCGTGGAGTGTGACGCACCGATCGCGGGTTTGAAACACGGTTTCCAGGAAAATCGGCAGTGACGCGATGTGATCGATGTGGCTGTGGGTGAGAAAGATATGCTCGACCCTTGACTGGACATCGACTCCGCCCAGGAGCCCGAGCCCCCCCGCGTCGATGGCGATGGTGTCGTTGATGAGGTAGGACGACAGGTAATATCCCCGATCGCCCGCGCCCGCCGAGACGGCGGATGGCAAGAGTGTGATTTTCAACGTCTTGCTCCTCTCGTCTCGGCGTGGTGACCGAGTCGTTCGCCCGCCGCGTGAATCACCTTGACGCCAGGACCTGGCTCTTGATTCGATTCCTTGACTTTATCACCCTTGATCATGACATTGGTCCGACAAATTCACGAAATCTCGTGGCGAATGGATTGCTCAGGGGTGTTGGATCGGCCTGGGGCCGCGGGCTGGCACCGAGCGGATCGTCTCGATCTGGAAGCCCTTGGGACTATCGAAGCCCTTGGGAAAGGTTAACAGGGCGCGAAGTTCCTTGAGCCGGGCGGTGAGTCGAGCCTGCTCCGCCTCGTGATCGGGGTCGAGCTCGATCCAGGACTGCAACAGAGGGGTCAGGGCAAGGTAGCGCTGGGCGACCTCGTCCCAGCCCGCGGCGCGCTCCCATCCGTCGGGCTGGTCGAGCCGGCCGATCAGCGCCGCCACCCGAGCGGAGTCGAACCTCCGGGATTCGAGAGAGCTCGCGCCGGCGGCGAGGGCGGTCGCGGCCTCGCTCGCGATGGGGCCGACGAGCTTGGTGTCGGGGAAGGGCTTGGCCATCTCGGTCGCCAGGCGGGATCTTGCCCCAAGAAACCGACGGGTTTCGGGGGAGCCGGCGATTTCGGCGAGCAGTTCGTCGGTCGTCGAGAGGCTCCAGGACCCCCACCGTGGGGAGCCGGCGATGCCCGCCCCCCCAGACCCGCCGGCGCGACGAGTCTGGCCGTTCAGGTCATGGTGACAGGAAAAACAGTCATACTCGGTGAATTCGGGCCAGGGGGTCGCCGCGTCGGGGTGGTTGATCGCGTTCGCGTCGTTGTCGACCAAGCGCGAGCGGGATTGGAGGAGCTCCAGGGCGGCCGCGAGGGTGGTCAGGCGTCCGATCGACCAGGCGCGGGCCGTGAAATCGGCTGCCCGCTCCGGATTACGGCGGCCGGGTGGGGTCGCGTTCGCGTCTTTTTCGACCCAGTGCGCCGGCAGGTCGTCGAGATAGGCCGCAAGCTCGAAATTGAGCCTGGGGTGACCGGCGGCGATGAGGTCGTGGTTCACGTCGCGAAGCGAGGCCTGGTCGGATTCCGCGGCTCCGACGTGACAGCCGACACAGAGCCTGGCGCGCGAGGGCAGGTCGTTGCTATCGCGCATGCCCAGGTCGGCCTTGGCGGTCCGTGGGAGGCTGGTCCAGTCGGTGGTGGTGTGTGGGCCGAGCCATCGGCGGGCTGGTCCATGGCAAGATTCGCAACCGACGCCATCGGGATTGAGCCAGGCCGTGGGGGCGAGCTCGTTCGAGGGTCTGGGGGTAGCGTGGCATGCGAGGCAGCGCTCGTCGCGATAGGCCGGCCGCGGCTGGGCTGGGTCGGCGGCCAGGGCTAGGGCGATTCGCTCGGATCGGGAATCAAACAAAACCTGATAGGCACGAGAATGGGGGTCGTCGGACATCCAGGTGGTATGCTCGTTGCGAAGGACTGGCGAGAGATCTCGACCCCATGGAGCGATGCTTCCATGGCAGGCCGTCGCCGAGCAAGAGCCGGCCCCGACGTAGTCGGAAACGACGGCCGTCGCCGACCTCGTCCGCGAGGGAACGGTTGGCTCGTCACCGCGGGTCAGCGAGAGCAACGCCACGATCAGGATGGGCAAGGGACACCATCGTGCCAAGATCATCACCGCTCCCGGAATTCAACGCGACTCATGGGGTCGAGTTGGCTCACCCCAATCTGGAAACGGCCGGCTCGTCGCCGGATCGCGATCCACGTGCTACTTTCTCCAATATATAACATTCTTTTCGGGACTCTCGGACCAGATCCCTCGAAACGAGACCATTCAATCGGAAACGTTGGGGGGAAATCCAAGGCGATCCGATGGGTCGCGCGTTGTCATTCGAGTCGTCAACCAAGTATCGTTTCGTTGCACGATCACGAATCTGGTCGGTGGGCGAGTGTATTCTGGTGAAGGTGGGGCGAAAGACGGATTCATGCTGATTTTTGACCGCGAGAACTGGCCGTATCATCGCTCGTGGTGCCTTGCCGTCGTGCTGGGGACGGTCGTGGCCGCGGGGTGGTATCTCGCCTATGGATTCGGCTCGGGGGGCTGGCAATGGCCTGGCGGAAGCAGTCCACCTGGTTTCACGTTTGGCGTGATCGGCGGCCTGATCATGGCGTTCGAGATGCTCTTGTGGCCGCGTAAGTCGCTCTGGAGGGGCTGGCGTCTGGGCCGGACCAAGATCTGGATGACGGCCCATCTTTGGCTGGGGCTTTTCACCCTCCCGCTGTTGTTACTCCACGGTGATTTCCGTTTCGATCCCTCGCGCTCCACGCTGGCTGTGGTCCTGATGTGGTTGCTGGTCATTGTCGTCGCGAGCGGGATTTTTGGGGCGACGATGCAGAACATCGTGCCTCGGCTCATGCTCGAGCGCGTCCCGGCCGAGACGATCCACGCCCAGATCGGCCATGTGCTCGGACTCTATCGAGACGAGGCCGACGAACTGGTGCGGGCGACCGTCGGCGAGCCGCGGGGGGACGCCCCGGTCGAGGGTTCCCGGCGTGGAGGGAAGCTCGAATCCGTGGCCGTCATGGGGGGGGGCAAGGGGCAATACGTGGCCGACTCGGAGCCGCTGGTCGATTTCTTCCACCAATATATCGAGCCCTATCTGACCGCCGCCACGGGCGATGGCCTTCCGCTGGCCTCGCCACGCCGGGCCGACGCGATCTTTCGATCGATCAAGCGGAATCTCCGGGTCGAGGCCCATCCCGTCGTCGATCGACTGGCCGCGCTTTGCGACGAGCGGAGGCAATTCGATCTCCAATCGCGGATGCACCATTGGCTTCATAACTGGCTTGCCGTGCATGTCGCGTTCTCGGTCGCTCTTTTTCTGCTCATGATCGTTCATATTGTGATGGCGCTCAAATATGTCTGAAACGGGCAAGCAGCGTCGGTCCAGGATCCAGCTCGGCTATTATCGAAAGCCGGACGCGGCGGCGCGGCGGCGGGGCCGGTTGATCGTGTTGGCCCTGGTGGCCGCTGGGCTGTGGATCGCGGTCGCTCCGTTCTGGGATGGTCGGGGCGACACGGGCGTCCGTTTGTTTCAGCAATCCCGGCTCGCCTCGCGGGGGCCGCTCGCCCGTCCCCACGCGATGTGGGATTCCACGTGCGAGGCCTGTCACGCCCCGTTCGCCTCGATCAATGATTCAAGGTGGCGTCCGGCCTTCGTGGGCGAACCTCACGCGGCCGACCTCAAGTGCCAGACGTGCCACGCTGGCCCGCCCCACCACAAGAGCCAGCTCGAGCGTGATGTTCCGTCGTGCGCGGAGTGCCATTCCGACCACCGCGGGCGGGATGCGTCCCTTTTGGCCATGGCCGACTCGGTCTGCACGTCGTGTCATGGCGATCTTGCCCGGCATCGCGACCCGGCGGCGGGCGAGCTCATGACCGCGGCCAAGGTCACCAAGTTCGACATTGAGCCCGCCCATCACCCCGCGTTCACGCCGGCCCGCGACGCGATGGGACCCGACTCAGGTCGGATCCTTTTCAGCCACGCCCGCCACATGGCCAAGGGGCTCACGACCGAGCCCAAGGGGGTGACATGGACCTTCGCCAATCTTGATCCTTCCGATCGTGCCCGTTATGGCTGGGCCACCGGGCGCGACCAGGAGGCGGTCCAATTGCGATGCGATTCGTGCCATCGGCTCGACGTCCCCGGCCCGGCCGCCGCCCAGGCGCCCACGACAGGCGCGGCCATGGTCCCGATCGTTTACGAGCGAGACTGCAAGGCTTGCCATCCCCTCGCCTTTGACGCCAAGGAGCCCATGCGCCGTGTGCGACATGGCCTCAAGCCGAGCGAGGTCGTCGAGGATCTGAGACAGTTCTATCGTGCCCAGGCAGTGCTGGCCGATCCGGTGTTATTGGGCCGATTCGTCCCCGCGCGGCCGTTACCGGGTCGACCTCAGCTCGCCGCCTCCCAGGTTGAGCGAGCCCAACAGGCCGCCGACGAACGGACCCTCGTCGCCCTCAAGCGGCTCTTTGGTTCATCGTCCCTGGCGGGGGTGGGCGCGGATCGTAAGTTACCGCTCGGTCGTGGCGGCTGTGTCGAGTGCCATGAGCTCAAGCCCGCCAGCCGCCCTCTCGTGGACATGGCGGGCGCGCTCGAGCTGGAAATGAAGCCCGTGATCGCGCGTTCCACCTGGCTTGAGAGTGCTCGCTTCAACCACGCGACCCATCGCGCCCTTGAGTGTGCGTCGTGCCACGCGGGGGTCGAGGAATCAAGCGACCAGTCTCGGTTGATTCTTCCCAAGCCGGAAAACTGCGTGAGCTGCCATGCCCCCGCGACGACCACGAATGGGGTCTCGGTGGGAGGTGCCGGCGTGTCGTGCGTGGAATGCCATCGTTACCATGACGGAGACGATCCCGGCCGGGGCCTGGGGGCGACGGCGCGACGGGGGAAACTTGAACTGAGCGTCGAGCAATTCCTGGGTGGCGCGGCCAGCCCGTCGGGTGGTGGTCGATGAGCCTGCCGGCGACGCCCCGCTCAATGACGCCGCGAGCGCTCGACCCGGGCGGAAGGATGGCTCTCGATGTCTGATCCTTGGCTTGTGAGCGTCTATGTCGACAACGAGCAGGCCATGGCCAAGGAATGCGACGGCCCCTTGGAATTAGGCCGGCAAGACCACCGTCTGGGCGAGACGCTTTACGACCTGCTGCCAATCACCGAAGGGGGCGTGCGCGTGCCGATCGCGCCGGCCGACGACACCAAGGTCTCCCGGCGCCATGCCCGATTGGAGGCTCTCGACAACTATCGGGCACGGGTCCAGAATTTCAGCCAGAAGGTCATGATCGGGCTTGAGGAGGGGCGAGTCCTCAAGCCGGGCGAGCAGCTCGACCTCGAGTTTCCGATCACGCTCCGATTCGGGGCCAAGGTCGTGCGGATCGAGCGTGCGATGGCCGAGGACATGGCCCCCGCCATTCGAACCCTGGACGAGCCGATCTCGGACGTGCTCCCCAATCTTTCCGCTCGGATCTCGGGCAAGGGGGGGGGACTGAGCAGCCATGGGTTCAGCAGCCACGGGCTGAGCAATTACGGGCAGCTCGACGCCAACGGGGTGATCGGCTGGCTACGCGCGATGATCCAGGTGCTCCAGAGCGCGGCCAGCGACGCCGATTTTTTCGAGAAGGCCGCCAAGGCCGTGGTCGACATCATTCGTCTCGACATGGGGAGGGTCCTGGTCCGCGAGGGAAATCATTGGACGACAGCCGTGTTTTACCCCGAACGCGACGCCGAGTACGAGGAAAACCATCCCCCGAGCAGGATGGTTGTGAATCGCGTGTGTGAACAGAAAAAAACATGCTGGCGGGACCTATCCGAACAAGGAGACGAGGCTGTCAGCCTGGTGGGGGTGTCGTCGGTCGTGGCGGCTCCCGTGCTTTCGCGGTCGGGGGAGGTGATCGCGATTCTCTATGGCGAGCGTCGACTGCGATCGCTCCTGGCCTCGAATCCCGTCAACCGCCTGGACGCGATGCTGGTCGAGGTGCTGGCCGTCGGCCTGTCGGGAGGGCTCGCGAGGGTCGAGCAAGAGCGCGCCGCCCTCGCGCTTCAGGCTCAGTTCGAGCAATTCTTTACCCCCGAGCTCGCTCGTCTGCTGGCCACGCGGCCGGAGATGCTCGAGGGGCAGGATCTCGAGATCACGGTCCTCTTTTGCGACATCCGGGGCTTTTCACGAATCACCCGCAACCATGGCCCGGCGTTTACTCTCCAGTGGACCAACGACGTCCTGTCGACGCTTTCGGAATGCGTGCTCAAGCACCAGGGGGTGCTGGTCGACTATATCGGCGACGAGCTGATGGCGATGTGGGGCGCGCCCGAGGCGAGAGCGGACCACGCCGAGCTCGCCTGCCGGGCGGCCCTCGACATCATCGCGTCGCTCGACGAGCTCAATGATCGATGGCAAGACCGGCTGGGGCTCCCGATGGGGCTGGGAATCGGCATCAATACCGGGCTGGCTCGCGTGGGCAATACCGGCTCTCGACGCAAATTCAAGTATGGTCCCCTGGGTGACACGGTCAATATCGCCAGCCGGGTCCAGGGCGCGTCCAAGTATTTCAAGTCCAGCCTGCTGATCACGCGAGCCACGCGAGAGAAGCTCGGGCCCAGTTTTCAGCTCCGCCGGCTTGGCTCGGCCCGCGTGGTTGGGATGAACGACCCGATCGAGCTGTTCGAGCTCTGCCCCTCCAATCAGCCAGAGTGGGTCGAGGTCTGCTCGACGTATGAAGAGGCCCTGGTTGCCTTCGAGGCTCGTGATTTCCGCCTCGCCTCGCGAATCCTGGGGCGAATGGTCAACGCCCACACCGACGACGGACCCTCGCTGGGCCTGCTCGCCCGCGCGACAGCCTATGTCTTTGACGAGCCCGACACCTTCGACCCCGCGTTTCGCTTGCCTGGAAAGTAGGCTCACGGCCTGAAATCATCCCTGTCCCTCGCGCGAGCGCACGAGCTCGAGCAGTTCCGAGCCTTTCATGCGGTGCGCCGCGTCGTGGGGGCAGGCGTAGACGCAGCTAGGCTCGTGATCGGGGCCAAGGCTCGAGCAAAGGTCGCAAGTGGTGGCCTTGCGAACGTCGGCCTTCTTGGTCAGGTCGTATTGCTCGACCATGTTGATATTGCCATAGGGGCAATTCTCAGCGCAGAGACCGCAGCCGATGCACCAGTCCTCGATCAGGATCTCGCGCGATTCGCGGCGGCGGATCGAGCCCACCGGGCAGCCGACCATGCAATAGGGGTCGAGGCACGACCGGCAAGAGCTCGCGACCAGGAAGCGATCGAAGCGAACACCCTCGCGAATCAGCCGGGTGACTCCCTGGTGGGTGTCGGAGCAGGCCTTGGTGCATTCGTCGCATCGGGTGCATTTGGCGAGGTCGAGGACGAGTAAGCTCTGGGCCTCCTGGAGCCCTTGGTCGAGGAACGACCCCAGCGGAGTGCGCCCGAGCTCGACCTGGTCGCGAAGGTTGGATTCGAGCCGCTGTCGCGCGAGGGCGACGAGCGAATCTCGCATGGCCGGCGATTGCTCGAGGATCGCGCGGAGGTCGGCGGGCGAAATCCGCACCAGGTCGACGTGGTCGAGCGCGGCGCAGGTGGCCGTGCGGACGCCCGCCGGCGCCAGGTCGCGGAGTTCCGGGAGATCCGAGAGCACGCCGATCTCGCCGATCGAGCCGCCGGGCCCGACGTAGTTCAGGACTTGCTCGCCGCCATGTCTCGTTTGCGAGACCTTCACGAACCCTGTTCGCACCAGATAGAGTCCGTCGGTGGCCGGCGCGCCCTGTCGGAAGATCACGTCGCCGGGCTCGCAGCGCACCAGGGCGACGCGCGGGCGAAGCTCATCGACGATGCGGCGGAACTGGCTCTCGTCGTCGCGCAGCGGGGCGAACAAGGGGACGCCGCGAAGATGCCCCTCGATCGCTCGCGAACGATAGTTGGCCTCCAGTTCGCGACGGAATGAAGGGCTGCGCTGCATGATGTAGAGGACGTTGCGGAGCATTTCCAGAACCGTGCAATCCTCGGCCGCCGCGACCGTCGCCGATCGGGGGTAATAGCTCATGCAGGTCATTTCACCAAAGATATCCCCCGGCCCCATGACGGCGCGGGGTTGGCCAAAGGGGAGCGAGACCGAGGCGTCGACCGTGATTTCGGCCTTGTGCCGGTCGCCCACGCGCGGCTGGAACATCGTCGTGAATCGCCCGACCGCGCCCCAGAGACCGGTCGCGGGCTGATTCACCACGTGGTCGCTCGGCGTGCGAATGAAGATCTCCACCGATCCCTTCTCGATGAAGAACGCCGTCGACCCATACTCTCCCTCGCGGCAAATCACGTCCCCCTTCTTGAACGATCTCCGCTTGACCGCGTGGATATTGGATCGCAAAAACGGCCGCGAAACCCCCTGAAACGCCTCGCGAATCGGTTCGAGCTCGTGGTTCAGGAGCGAGCCCAGATCGACCTCGCCGCCGGAGGGGAGCCGGGTATCGATGACCCGCTTGTGCGTGAGCGCGCCCGTGGGGCAGTCGTCGGTACACTCGCCACACGCCACGCAGGTCGAGGCACCCATCGGCGAGTTCAGATCAAAGGCGATCCGCGCCTGGTAGCCCTTGCCCATGCGCCCGATCACGTGGTTTTCCTTGATGACGTCGCAGCCTCGTACGCAGCGGTCGCAAAGAATGCATGCGTTGTGGTCGACCGCGATCACCAGTGACGAATCGTCCTTGGGCAACTCCGCGGGGCGACCGGGAAAGCGCCCGCCACCGACGGTGAACCGGCTCGCGAGCGCTTCCAGCTCGCAATCGCCGGCGTTCTGGCGTTCCTTGGCGCAGGGGCTGGGGTGGTCGGCCATGAGCAGCTCGAGCAAGGTCTTGACCGAGCCCTCGATTCGCCCCCGAGCCGCCGCGTCGGGCGATTCGACCGTGTCGACGATCATGCCGTCCTCGACCCGGTGCTGACACGAGGGCAAAAGCTTGTCGTCGACCTCCGTTTTCCCCGTCCGACGGCGAAACCGCGCGAGCTGAACCACGCACAATCGACAGACCGCCACCGGATCCATGTACATCGTGTGGCAGAGAACCGGAATCGGGTTTTTCCCCGATGGTTCCCCAGCGTAACGAGCGGAGACCGCGTCGTAGATCGTCGTTGGCCGCGGGACGATCTGGCCGTCGGATCCGTATCGCACCCTCCCCTGCTCGTCCGTGGCGACGACGGCCTTCTTGACCTTGACCTCGCGGCCATCGATCGTGAGCGTGACTTCCTTGTCGAGCTCGTCGCGGGTCGCGGCGTCATAGCGGATCAAGCGACCATCGACATCACGCGCGAAGAGCCCCTCGTCGGCCCACTCCCAATCGCCGCGATCCTCGTCGACGGCCGCGTGATCGACGCCTGCTCCGGTGCTCATGAGTTCGCTCTCCGCCAATCGTGCTCGAACATCGAGGCCAAGGGTTTCGGCGCCGAGGTGCCCAGGCTACAGATCGAGGTCTGCTCCATGGTCCCTTGCAGGGCGAGGATCAGCTCGGCGATCTCGGCCGCTTCGGCGGGGGTCTTGGGACCCGCCTCGAGCCTTTCGCCAATCCGCACCAACTTACTCGAGCCGACGCGGCACGGCACGCACTTGCCACACGATTCATTGCGAAAGAAACGGGTCGCGGACAGGGCGAGATCAAGCACCCGCCGCTCGGGATCGATTCCAGGCACCCGCGCGACGACAAGAAGACCCGCTCCCAGCAACAGCCCCATCTCGTCGAACTCGGCCTTGTCGAGCGGCAGTTCCAGGGCGCTGAATTCCGTCCGTCCAGCGGGGAAGGCCCGCCTGCGCTTGGCCGGCAGATCCTCGGGCCTGAGCACGGCTGGGATGAAACCCCCCGAGGGACCCGACGGGGCAAGCGCCAAGAGCGGAAGGCCATCACGCATGCCGCCGGCCATCTCGATCAACTCACCCAACGTCACTCCGACCGGAAGCTCAAAGACACCAGGCCGATTGACGTCGCCACAGAGCGAGAAAAAGCGTATCCCTCGTCCGCGCGGCCATCGTTCGGGTTTGTCGTCGGGCTTGCGCTTGGCCAGATACCACGCGGACCCGGCCACGCCGCTGTCGCGATACGTGGCCCCGCCACCCAGCATGATCGCCGGTGCCCAGGCGAAGGTCTCGACGTTGTTGAGCAGGGTCGGCTTGTTGAAAAGCCCGTTGCACTCGATCACGGGAGGACGATTCCTCGGCTCGGATCGATGCTCCTCGATCGCCTCGATGAGCGCTGATTGCTCTCCACAAACATACCCGCCGGGACTCGTGAAGACCTCGAGCTCGAATGCCTGGCCAGTTCCGAGCACGTTGGCCCCGACGACCCCCAACCCCCTCGCTCGCTTGATTTCCGCCTCGACCGCGTGGATCTGATCGTGGTATTCGTGGCGAATATAGACATATCCCTGGTTGGCCCCGACGACCAGCGCGCCCAGAACCATCCCCTCGACCACGAGGTGGGGTGCCCGGAGCAAGATCTCGCGGTCCTTGAAGGTCGAGGGCTCGCTCTCGTCGCCGTTGCAGACAACGTAGGTCGGGCCGGCGCGTTCGGCCTCGTCGCGGACTTCGCCCCATTTGCTGAAGGCGGGGCGGCCGGCGCCCCCCATTCCTCGCAGGTCGGAGATCTTGAGCTCGTCGACGATCCGCTGCCCGGCGGCCTTGCGCGCGGCGGGATCGCCAGTGCTCTTGATCGCCGCCGCCAGGGCCTTCGCGGCGGCGTAGGGCTCGGGGGGTTCGGCGGCTTGATAGGGATCGATACGCCAGGGGCGCGGAGCGCGGTCGACGGGGTCGGTGGGGATCTCCTCCAGATCCAGGCGTGCTCGTACCAGCTCACGAAAGCGATCGGGATAATGGCTCGTGTCTGGCCCCACCAGGACGCGGGCCTCGTCATGGCGTCCCTTGCGGTGAAACTCGATCAACACGGCAGGCGCGCCGTCGCACTGTCCCAGGCACGAGACCCCATCGACCTTGACCCGTTCAGGGCCGCCGAATTCTCCAGCCACTCGTTCGAGCATCTGGTGGCAATCGACCGATCCACGCAAGCGACAGGCCATGTCGCGACAGACGAGGACCTCGACCTCCGGCCCCGGAGACATTCGAAAATGAGGGAAAAAGCTGATCACCTCATGGATCCGGTGCCGCGGCACGTCGAGCCGCGCGGACAGATCCTTGATCTCGTCGATCGGCAGATAGCCGTGCCGTTCCTGAATCTCTCGCAAAGGGCCTAGGAACATTCGATCACTCGTGCTCCCGTATCTTGGACCAAGGACAAATGCCTGGTTGTCGCTGGCGGTGGTCATGGCGTCGGAAAACACCGCGGAAGATTGCCAAGCCTAGGACCCAGGCGTATCCGAGTCAACCACCGACCCTTGCAACCCGCGTCTCTCTCGCCCCTTCGACCGTTATATTCATCGGGAATCCGCCGACGCGAGGGGGTATCGACGGGGATCCGACTCGACCAGGAACCTGGGGGCAGGTGAAATCCCCGTGTCGGCATCGATTCAGGACGAAAGGCCGAGCGCTAGGGTGCCTGGCGTCGCTCGCTAGCGATCCTCGAATCCATAGTCCGTGAACTTCAAGGTCCGGCAGTTCTCGGTGACGTCCCTCACCAGTTTGTCACCGGCGCCGTCGGCGAGGTTGGCCTGGATTTCGATGGTGATCTCGACGTTCGATCCCACCAGACCCGTCAAATGCTGGACGATTTCCTCGGCGATTCGACCCGCGTCCCGGCCCAGGCGGAGCGGGTCCACCGGTACGGAACCGTGGAACCTCGTCAGCTTTCTCGGCACCTGAACTGGATTCGGACCTCGTTCTGATGAGGTGCCGACCGTCGCGGAGGCGGAATCCGGGGTTGGCGAGACAGGATCGCCCGCGGTCGCCAACCCTGGCGCTTTCTCGGCGGCCTCGGCCATTTGTCGGTCCTTGTCGAATTGGGCGATGGCCGCTTCCGGCTTCACGAGCAAACTTCGGTCGTCGACGACGACGCGGAATGCCTGGCCGGCGCAAAGGTTCTGGTAGCGCCGCCGATGTTCGTCCCAACCTTCCGCGTAGGCAAAGGTGTCGCTCCGCCACGCGAGGCTTGCCGCCCCATCTTGAATCGCCGCCAGTAAAACTTGCTCATCGCGAAGCCTGGGAAGATACAGGTACCGGGCCGTGTACTCGCAAAGCTGCTTGATGCCAACGTGGTTGCCGGTCCAGAGCGGGATCCGATCGAGTTCCGTCCGAAGCCTGACCCCGCCCATTTGCGTGACGAGCGATTCTTCATTCTTAAGCTTCTTGGCGGCCCGCGTGGCGAGACTATCCTGTCCCTGGAGCTTCAGGTCGGTCCAGACGACTTCGCCCTTGGGGTCGGGCTGGCCCGGCACGAGAAGCCAGTGGTAGGCTTCGGTGATCCGCAAATCGACCGCTTCGTCGGCGCTTTTCTTCTTGGTCTCGGCCTGGCGCTTCTGGAACTCGTCGAGGTTCAATGTTTCGCGGTCGCCAAGTATCGAGGACCATGCGAGGAATTGCCGCGCGGACTGCTCCAGCTCACGCAAGCGGTTGCCGTCCCCGGCGAGGAAGACGAGCGTAT